>DASPJG010000212.1:0-8289 GCA_035628755.1 Pyrinomonadaceae bacterium | reverse complement strand
ATGGCCGACTCGCTCAAGCAGAATTTGGTCGAGGAAGGCTACACGGTGGACACCGCGCTCACGGGCGCGGAAGCCATCGAACTATTCGACCGCGGCGGGCATCAGGTGGCGATCTGCGACGTGCAACTACCGGACATGGACGGCCTCGAAGTGCTGCGCCACATCAAGGACGCGCAACCGGCCACGGAAGTGATCGTGATGACCGGCTTCGGCACGGTGCAGCGCGCCATCGAAGCGACGAAGGCAGGCGCGTTCTGGTTTCTCGAAAAGCCTTTCGAGTTCGAGGTGCTCCTGCCGCTCATCGAACGCGCCGTCCAGCACCGCGAGTTGATCGTCGAGACCGAGACGATGCGCCGCAACCTCTCGACCCGCACGGAGTATTTCAACATCATCGGCGCGTCGCGGCAGATGCAGCAGATTTACGAGACGATTGAATCGGTCGCCAAGTCAGACGCCAACGTGCTCATCGTCGGCGAATCGGGCACGGGCAAAGAGCTCATCGCCAACGCCATTCATTACAACTCCCTGCGCGCCAAAAAGCCTTTCATCAAAGTGAACTGCGCCGCGCTGCCCAAGGAGTTGATCGAAAGCGAACTCTTCGGCCACACCAAAGGCGCATTCACCGGCGCGCACGCCGATAAGGACGGTCTCATCCAGCACGCGGCGGGCGGCTCGCTCCTCTTAGACGAAATCGCCGAGATGCCCGTCGAGTTGCAACCGAAACTCCTGCGCGTGCTGCAAGAGCGCAGCTACCGCAAGATCGGTTCGGAGCGCACTTACGCCGTGGACTTCCGGCTCATCTCCTCGACCAACCGACCGCCCGCCGACGCCATCCGCGACGGCCTCTTGCGCGACGACCTCTTCTATCGCATCTCGACCATCACGATTCACGTGCCCCCCTTGCGCGAACGCACCGAAGACATCCAACTGCTCGCCGAGCACTTCTTCAAGATGTACGCGCGCAAATACCAACGCCCGATCACGGGCATCTCGCAGGCCGCCTATCAACGTCTCTTCTCGCACGGCTGGCCGGGCAACGTGCGCGAGTTGCAGAACGTGCTGGAGCGCGCCGTGCTGCTGGCGAAATCCAACAAGATCGAGCCGGTTGACCTGCCGTTTGAAAACGGCAGCGTGCCGGAGCGCGCGGCGCAGGGCGCGGCGTGGGACGTGCCGCCCAATCTCACGCTCGAAGAGATCGAAAAACTCGTCATCGAGAAGACGCTCCAACGCACCGGCGGCAACAAGCAGGCGGCGGCCAACCTCCTCGGCATCTACCGCCCGCGCCTCTACTCGAAGATCAGGAAGTACAACATAGACATCGGCGCACTCGTGACGCCATAAGGGAAAGGCCGGAACAGCGTCAGGCTCACAATTAAAGGCTGAGAGTGCGGAAGCGTGTCGCTTCCGCACTCTCAGCCTTTTCCCTTCCATTAGCATTCTAATGCGGGGAGAGTTGACGCCGTGTGCGGATCAGTCCACCTGATAGGTCGCCACGCTCGTCGGCGTTTCGTAGCAGCGGACTTTGTAGACCTTGACGCGTTCGTCCGAGACGCGCGCGGCGACGCGTTCCAGAATGTAGCGCGCGAGGTTTTCGGCGGAGGGGTTGAGTTCAACGTCGAAGGGCGGCAGTTCGTTGATGTTGCGGTGGTCGAGATACGCGACGATGTCGTCGGCGGCGGTCTTCAGTTCACCGAAGTCAACGAGCAGGCCGATGTGGTCGAGTTCGCGCCCGCGCGCGAAGATTTCGATTTTGTAATTGTGCCCGTGCAGGTTCTCGCACTTCCCCTTGTAGCCGCGCAACTGGTGCGCGCTCGAAAAGTTGCGCTCGATCATCACTTCAAACATTCCGCTCATGCTCTACGCTTCCCTCTGTGCCTGACCGCTCCCGCGCGACCAATTGACCGTCGCCCTTCGCTCCTACTACTTCTGCTTTTTCCCGGCGGGCGGTCGGGCGTCTTGTGAAACTTTTTCAATGTAGGCGAGACACTCTTTTTCAGTTCCGCTTTTACCTGCATCTCTCCACCCCCGCGCATTCTCACGGTGAGCAGGCCAGATGGAATATCGCTCTTCCCGGTTGACGACCACCTTGTAAGCCGCCTTCCCGTCCCGGTTGTGCTTACTCATAGCACCTCCAAAGGCCGAACAGGTTGATAGAACTCCGCGCCCCTTTGCTTGCAGACGCCATCATCCGACAGCCGCCTCCATTTCATCAAACACGCGCGCCACCTCCGACAGGTCGGAAGTCACGCGACAGGGCGGCAGGCTCTTGATGAACTGCCGCCCGTAGGCTTGCGTCCGCAGGCGCGGGTCGAGCACGGAGAGCACGCCCCTGTCCGTCGCGCTGCGGATCAAACGCCCCAAGCCCTGCTTCAAACTGATGATCGCCTGCGGCACGCTGTACTCGTAGAAACTCGAACCTCCGGCGGCTTCGATGAAACGCTGGCGCGCGGCCACAATCGGGTCGCTCGGCACGGCGAACGGCAGCTTATCAATGATGACGCACGAGAGCGCGTCGCCCCGCACGTCAACGCCCTGCCAGAAACTCGAAGTGGCGAAGAGCACTGCGTTCGGCGTCGTGCGAAAGCGGTCGAGCAATCCCGCCTTCGAGGCCGTGCCCTGCATGAGACAGGGGAAATCAACCTGCGGCGAGACGCGTTCGTAGAGCGCGCGCATGCCGCTCAAACTCGTGGAGAGCACGAAGGCGCGCCCGCGCGTCACTTCCAGTATGCGCATGACTTCCGCCGCCGCCGCTTCCGCCCACTGCGGAGAGCGCGGGTCGGGCATGCGCGGCGGGAGATAAAGCACCGAGCGGTTTTGATAATCGTAGCTCGAAGGCGCGATGAATTCGTCGGTCTTATCTTCGAGCAGGCCGAGACGCTCGCGCGCGAAGGCGAACGTGCCCGCGCTCGCCAGCGTCGCCGAAGTCATCACGACCGTCTCGACGCGCTCGAACAACTTGTCCTGCAAGAGCGTGGACACGTCAATCGGCGAAGCGCGCAGGAAAGTGCCGCGCCCGCGCCGCTCCATCCAGTAGACGTAACGCTTGTCGTCGCCCGCGACGATGAACTCCAATCCGAAACGCGCCTCGCGGATGCGCCTGATCACATTTTCCACTTCGGGCGGCTGCTCGCGCAGGGCGTCGAGCGTCGTCTCCATGCGGTTGAGCGCGCCGTCGAGACTGAGGTAGGCGTCGCCGAGCGCGGTCGCCTCGATCTCGCCGCGCGCGTTCTTGCGCGCAAACGTGCCGGGCAGAATGGGTGCGCGCCCCTCTTCGCCGCGCGCCTCTTGGAAACCCTGCCAGAAGCGTTCGCTGAAGCGCGCCACGCGCCCGCCCGCGCGCGTCAGTTCCTTGTTCGCGTCCACGTCGGTGACGGGCAGCAGTTGCAGGTCGCGCAGCAGGTCTTCGATTTGATAGCTGGACACCTGATGCCCGAAATATTCCGCCGCCACGTCTTCAATCGCGTGCGCCTCATCGAAGATGACCGCCCCGTAGTCGGGCAAGACCTGCCCGTACTCGCCGCCGCGCAAGGCGAGGTCTGCGAAAAAGAGATGATGATTGACGATCACGATGTCTGCGTCCTGCGCGCGCTGGCGCATGCGCGTGATAAAGCAGGGGTCGTAGTCGGGACACTTCTGCCCCATGCAGATTTCCGAGCGCGCGTCGATGTGACGCCAGAAGGAGAGGTTTTCGGGCAGCCCGACGAGTTCCGCGCGGTCGCCTGTCTGCGAGTCGCGCGTCCAGTGGCGCACTTCCTCGAAGTGGTCTACGTCGTCAAGCCCGTCGAGGATGGGCGCAGACTCGGCGCGCTTGATGCGTTGGAGGCAGGCATAGTTGTTGCGCCCCTTCATGTAGGCGGCGGTGAATTTCTTCGGCAGCACGCGTTGCAGGAAAGGGATGTCTTTTTCCATCAACTGCTCTTGCAGGTTCTTCGTGCCCGTCGAGATGATGACGCGCTCGCCGCGCGCCGTGGCCGCCGCAATCGCGGGGACGAGATAGGCGAGCGTCTTGCCCGTGCCCGTGCCCGCCTCGACAAGCAGGTGGCGGCGATCCTCGAAGGCGCGCAGCACGGCCTCGGCCATCTGTATCTGGCCGGGGCGAAATTCGTAGTCGGGGTGGGCGCGCGCGATCAAACCGCCGCGCCCGAAAATCTCTTCCATACTTTTAAACGCGCCTCTACACGCCTTTGTGCGCCGCCTGACGGGGCGCAAGCCGGGCTAGCGTCCCCGGTTGACGCGCAACGAATCGAAGAAGGCCGTGCGGTCGGCCTCCGTCGCCGGGTCGCCCCAGAAGGACAGCACAGCATAGGCTCTCGACCCGTCATAGACCAACCGGACGCGCCCCGTCATCTTATCGAAGGTGAAATCCTGTTCGTAGCCGGAGAGGCCGCCCGCCGTCGCCGCCCGCTGCGCCAGCATGTTTACCTGTCCCGCCGCGCCGTTCTTATTCATCTCCGTCTGGAAGCCTTCGGCGAAGCCCTTGACGAAATACTCGAAGAACGTGCGCTTCATCGCAGCGTTCATCACCTCTGCGGGCAGGTCGTCAATGTAGGTCGCGCCGTACAGCCCGGATTCGCCGAGGCTCATGTAGTTTCTGACCGTTACCGCGAATTTCGGGGTGAGCGTCATGCGCTCCTGACTCCCGCTCGGCGCGGCGGGCAGGATCAAGCTGAACCGCATCGGCTGCCCGATCTCGTAACGCGTCCAACCCGCCGGGGCGAGGTTGTCCGCGACGGGACGCGCCGCAAGCGGCGCAGTCTCCACCGTGGCGACGGGCGGAGGGGGAGTTTTGGCTCTCGCGCGTTGCGCCGGAACCGTAGCATGTCCGAAGGCGAGGGCGCAGAGAAGCGCAAGCGAGAGCAGGGAGAATTTTGTTATCGTTTTCATTGAGAGTCCTCGAAAGTCGCTGTACACGAGCCGTTCTTTCGGCGCGTGCGGCGCGTTGAATTTAGATGCCGCGGGAGAGCGATAATTTCCCCCTACGGCGCGCTGTTATTCGCATTTTTCGCAAGGCACGCTGTAACGGCAAGCGCGCGGGTTGAGTGGCCGGGTCAGCACATCGCCCGGCGGGGGCGTGTGGAAACGTCTTGCCCACGAAGCCCGCGCGAGCCGCCCGTCAATGGAGACAAGATCGCCCGCACGCCCCACGCGCGACACCGCCACCGACCCGTCGCCCTTCGCCGCCAGTTCGACATCACGCATGTGAACGGGGAGGCTCGCCGCGACCGCCGCCTGTATGAGCAGCAGCGACGCGAGCGCGGAGCAGGCGACGCGCCCTTTCATCCACACGAGCGTCGCCGCCCCGTAGATTAACAAAAAGGCGACGTAACGCGCATTCATTGATTTCGTCAACGCGAGATAGCCGACGCAGGCGACGAGCGCGAGCGCGAACGCGAACGCCAGCACGCTCTCCGGCAGCCGTCTCTCCGCCGCCGCCCCGCCCGCCGCCGGGCGCGCAAGAAAACTCATCCCCGCCAGCGCGAGCGCGAGCGTCCACACCCACGGCGAACGCAGCAAGCCCGTGCGTATGAAACTGAACAACAGGGAGACGTACATCCGCGCGCGTTCGGACGCGGAAGGCGCGGGCGTGACGGCATATAGCGGCAGCTTTCCGTCATCAGCCGCCACGCCCGCATCGCCGGTCGTATTCGCGTTCCCTGCGGTGGCCTTGACCGTTGCCGACGTGTTCGCGGAGTTGTTCGCGTGCGTCGCGCTACCGGGCGCAGTGGCGGGCGCAGTGGCGGTCAATTGTTCAGCCGCCAGTTTGAACCGCTGCGGCCAGTACAGCCCCGCTGCCGCGAGCGCGGCGACGCACGCGACGCACGCGACGCCTGCGAGGCTGACGGTCGCCACACGGCGCGACCACCCGCGCACGTAGAGCGCGCTCGACGCAAGGACGAACGGCAGCGCGATCTCATAAGTCAGCAAAGCCAGCAGCGCGCCGCAGGCCGTGACGATCAAGCCCTTCGACGCTGCGCCCCCGCCGCCCTCCGACTCCGCGCCCGCCGCGCGCCGCGCCCACACGCCCGCGCTCAGTTGCGCGGCGACGAGCAGCAGCACGAGCGCGTAGTTCAACGTGCCCGACCAGAAGTTGACCGTCTCAAGCAGGACGGGCGAGCCGAGCAACACGCCTGCGAGCAGCGCGCCGCGCCGCCCGGAGAGACCCGCGCGAATGCTCGCCCACACGAGGACGAGCGTGGCGAGGCCGACTGCGCTTAAAGCGAGGAGCGCGGGCGACCACCCGGCGCGCATCACGGCGCGGTTCAAGAGGGCATAGGGGAGGATGGTGAGGATGCGATAGAGGCCGAAGTCGTGCCAGTAGAGCGCGAGGCCGTCGGGCAGGCAGAGGCGCGCGTAGAAAGCGTCGTCGGGGAAGAAAGAGGGGTGCGGCGTCCACGCCGCAGCGGCGCGCGCGAACAGGTAGAAAGGCACGAGCGCGCCGACCGCGCCGCAGATGACTTGCAGCGACGCCCGCAGCCGTTCGCGCTCCTTGAACTGTCTCAGGTAGGCTTTGATGTTACGTCTATATGGTCGGACAAATTCGGTCGCCAGCCCGTCTCGCGTGTGCGCAAAACGTGTTGTCGCGCCGTCTCGCCGCTCAGGTCACGCGCCCGTCGCGGCGGCTTCGGCCTGAAGCTTTACGAACGCGTTGTTGGCCGCGAAGCCCCTGTAGATGAAGAAGAGGGCGAAGGCGTGGAAGGCGACGTTGGCCCACGCCTGCACGTAGAGGAAAAGCAGCCCGTCGAGCGTGTAGGCGACCATGCCCAGCACGAACGCCCAGGCGAAGCCGCGCCGCGCCATCAACCCCATCACGACGAAGAAGCCCGCGACCATCGCGTCGAGAAAGAGCGCGAGCACGGTGGCCGCTCCGCCGAGTTCTTCCGCCGCGGCGAAGGCCACGCCGTCGATCAACTGCGTGACGCCGAGGCCGATGAGAAAGTTCCACTCGCCTTTCGCCAGCAGGACAATCGAGTTGATGACGGAGAACCCGGCGATCCAGAAGAACCAGTTTGCCCCGGAGAGAGCCTGTTGCCGGTATCCGTCGGCGATGGCGGCCTCTGCCGGTTGCTTGTCGGCGAGGCCGAGCGTGGTCAAGCCTTCCCTTTGTTCCGTGTCGTTTTGCATGAGTTTTCCTTAACTTGAGTTGAAGGTAGACGCCGGGATTGTTTACCTGAAGGCGCGAGGCGCGCGTGTGCTGCCGGGAGGACAGTCTAGCAAACTTCGGGCGCGCGGCGGAGAGATTTGTTTGCGCCGCGCGGCGGCCTTGCGAGGCGCGGATTAGTCCGCGCCCATCGCCTCGACTTCGGGCGGCGAGCTGTGTCGCAGGCGGTTCGGGTAGAGCGGAAAACGGGCGGTCAGTTCGCCCACTTCGCGTCTGACCTTCCCGCGCACGTCCTCGGATTCGGGCGCGTGGAGGATTTCCGCGATGAGCCGCGCCACCGTCTGCATCTCTGCTTCGCCCATGCCGCGCGTCGTCAGCGCGGGCGTGCCGAGACGGACGCCGGAGGTGACGAAGGGCTTGTTCGTGTCGAACGGGATCGTGTTTTTGTTGACCGTGATGTGGGCTGCTTCCAGAGCCTTCTCGGCCACCTTTCCCGTGATGCCCTTGCCGCCCATGAAAACATCCACGAGCACCAGATGATTGTCCGTGCCGCCGGAGACGAGCCGGAAGCCGTGCGCCTTGAGTCCCTCGGCGAGCGCGGCGGCGTTTCGCAAAACCTGCCGCTGGTATTCTTTGAAATCGTCGCGGAGAGCCTCGCCGAACGCGACGGCCTTCGCCGCGATGATGTGGACGAGCGGGCCGCCCTGCACGCCGGGGAACAGTTTCTTGTTCACCTCCGCCGCATGCTCCTCGCGGCACAGGATCAGACCGCCGCGCGGGCCGCGCAAGGTCTTGTGCGTCGTGGTGGTGACGTAATCGGCGTGCGGCACGGGCGAGGGGTGAAGTCCGGCGGCGACCGGCCCCGCGATGTGGGCGATGTCGGCCATCACGCGCGCGCCGACCGAGCGCGCGATCTCGCCGATGCGCGCGAAATCAATCGTGCGCGGGTAGGCGGACGCGCCGCAGACGATCATCCGCGGGCGATGTTCTTCGGCGCGGCGCGCGAGATCGTCGTAATCTATCTGCTCCGTATCGGGCGAGACGCCGTAGTCCGCCACCTTGTAGCTGATGCCGGAGAAGTTCATCGGGTGGCCGTGCGTGAGGTGGCCGCCGTGCGAGAGGTTCATGCCGGGGATCGTGTCGCCGTAGTTGATGGCCGCGAGATAGACTGACATGTTCGCCTGCGCGCC
>DASPJG010000211.1:0-6075 GCA_035628755.1 Pyrinomonadaceae bacterium | reverse complement strand
GTGATCGCGCGCTGGACGGGCATCCCCGTCAACTCGCTCAAAGAGGAAGAGACGCAGAAACTGCTGCGCATCGAGATCGAACTGCACCACCGCGTCGTGGCGCAACGCCCGGCCATCTCCGCGCTCGCGCGTTCCATCCGCCGCTCGCGCGCGGGGCTGAAAAACCCGCAGCGACCCGTCGGCTCGTTCCTGTTCCTCGGCCCGACGGGCGTCGGGAAGACGGAAGTGGCGCGCTCGCTCGCGGAGTTTCTGTTCGGCTCGGAGCGTTCGATGATTCGCTTCGACATGTCGGAATTTATGGAGAAGCACTCGGTCTCGAAGCTGATCGGTAGCCCTCCGGGCTACGTCGGCCACGAAGAGGGCGGGCAATTGACCGAGCGCATCCGGCGTTCGCCCTACAGCGTGCTGCTCTTTGACGAGATCGAGAAAGCGCACCCGGACATCTTCAACGTGCTTCTGCAAGTTTTCGAGGACGGCATCCTGACCGACGCGCTCGGCAACACCGTCGACTTCAAAAACACGATCATCATCATGACTTCAAACATCGGCGCGCGCTTCATCCAGAAACGCGGCGCGCTCGGTTTTCAAGCGCACGCCGCCGACACGCGCGAGAAACTTGAAGACATGGTGATGTCAGCCGTCAAGCAGACGTTCAACCCGGAATTCATCAACCGCCTCGACGAGATCATCATCTTCGACGAGTTGCAGGACGAGGAATTGCTGGAGATCGTCGGGCTGCAAGTCGAGTTGATGAACCGGATGCTCGGGCGGCGGGGCTTGGAAGTGCGCCTGACCGAAGAGGCCAAGCACTGGATCGTCAAGAAAACCTGCGCCGACCGCACCTACGGAGCGCGCCCACTGCGCCGCGCGCTCCAGAAATACGTGGAAGACCCGCTCTCCGAAGCCCTCATTCAGGGCGAACTCGGCGGCATGACGCTCATCGAGGTGTACGAAGACGGCGGCGTCCTCAGCCACCGTCCGGCGGGCGTCGAAGAAGTCGGCGACGAGATATTAATTCACTAATTCACGGGGATTTAGAGCAAAAGGCAAAGGTTACAAGGCGAAAGTTAAGAAGGCTGCTCCGCGCTTCGCCCGCTTAACTTTTGCCTTTCGCCTTTCTCTCCACTTTCTTTCGCCTTTCGCCTTTTTACTTTTGCCTCGCACGCCTTGTATAATGCGCGCCTTTGCTCGACCCGACGGCTGGCAACTAGCGGCGGCGGACGTGAATCCAAGCCTCCGAACTCATTCTTGACTGTATCCCGTTTCGTGTCTGTAATACATGCCGCTGCCGGGTACGCGAAAAAGAATTCGGTTTCCTACTTCCCAAAGTATTTTTCTGCTTTGAGGCAAAAAGCAATTATGCGAATTAACGCGCCCCTGCGGCGCTTTCTGCTGGCCGCGCTGATGATCGGCCAAACGGCACTGTTGCACGCCGCGCTCCCCACGGACGCGCGCGCGCAGGAGCCGCAAGCCACGCCCGCCACCGCCGGGCAGCGGCTCGTCGAGAGCGTGGACATACAGGGCAACCGCCGCAACCGCGACGAGGATTTGCTCTATTACGTGACGACCAGAGCGGGCGACCCCTTCAACGAGGCGCAGGTGGCGCGCGACCTGAAAGCCCTCAACGATCTCAACTTTTTCAACAAGACAAGATCGCGCGTCCTGACGCTCGAAGGGCCGCGCGGCGGCGTCGAAGTGATCTTCGAGGTCGAAGAGTTGCCCGTCATCCGCGACCTGCAATTCAACGGCCTGTCGAGCGTCAGCGAGTCGGACGTGCTCAAGGCCTTCCGCGAGCGGCGCATCGGCGTCCAGAAAGAGAACCTGCTTGACCCCGTCAAGATCAATAACGCCGTCCGCGTGATCAAGGAACTGCTGGCCGCCGCCGGTCACCCGAACGCGACGGTTGAGAGGGTCATCGAAGAAGTTTCGCAATCGTCCTCGGCGGTCACGTTCAATGTTGACGAGGGCGACCGCGTGCGCGTGGTCGAGATCGAGTTTGAGGGCAACCGGAATTTCAAGGATGGCGAACTGCGCGGCGCGATGAAGTACGTCAAAGAGGCTGGCTTCATCACGCGCTTCAAGAGCCAGGACATCCTCGACCGCGAAAAACTGGAAGTTGACCTTCGCCTCATCCGCAACTACATGGCGGGCAAAGGCTACCTGCAAGGCCGACCCGGCGAGCCGCGCATCGAAGGCTTGGGGCGGCGGCGCACCGGCTTCCCCATCCTCCCGCTCCCGCTGCTCTCTTCGACGGACGAAGCCCTACGCATCACGATCCCGATCATCGAAGGCAAAATCTACCGCCTCGGCGAACTCAAGATCGAAGGCAACTCGATCTTCGACGAGAGGGTGATTCGCGCCGTCATCGGTTTGAAACAGGGCGACGTGGCGAGCGGCGAGCGCATCTACAAGGGTCTCATCGAAGACCTCAAAAAACTCTACGGTAACAACGGCTTCATCCAGTACACGGCGGAGCCGGAGCCGACCTACAAGGACAATCCGGCGAACCCCAACGAGGGCATCGCCGACTACACCATCACGATTGACGAGGGCAAGCAGTTCACCCTGCGCCGCCTCGAATTCACGGGCAACACGTTCACGCGCGACAACGTCTTGCGCCGCGAGTTCGTCCTCAACGAAGGCGACATCTACAACCAGTCTTACGTCGAATATTCCGTCCTGCGTCTCAACCAGCTCGGCTTCTTCGACCCCATCGACAAGGACAAGGACGTGGACTTCCGCCAGAACGAGGAAGAGGGTCTGGTGGACGTGAACGTCAAAGTGCAGGAGCGTGGCCGCCAGCAGATTTCCTTCAACGGCGGTCTGTCCGGCATCGGCGGCTCGTTCTTCGGACTCGACTATTCGACCAATAACCTGTTAGGGCGCGGCGAGAGCTTGTCGCTCAACTTCGCGGCGGGCAATCGCCAGCAGGCGTTCGTCTTTTCGTTCACCGAGCCGCAAATTCGCAACCGCCCGATCACAGCCGGGTTCTCCCTCTTCGTGCAGTCACTGAAATTCTTCGGCGAGGGCACGTTCCTGTCGCAGAACGCGGACGCGCTAGGAGGGCTTACGGGTTCGCAGTTGGACTTCCTCAATACGGGCGACGAGAATTTGTTCACGCAGCGCACGGCGGGCGCGAGTTTCTTCGCCACCGCGCCGCTCTCGGAGTTTTACAAGAAACGCCCCTTCACGCTCTCGACGCGCATCGGGCTTTCTTACGCCATCTCGCAGACGAGCGTCAGAGACCCGGAAGTCAACGCCGACCCGGCCAACCCGCAAAACGTCATCCCGGTCATCTACCGGCAGCCGAACATCCTGACCAGCCGTCTTACGCCGAGCATCGTTTACGACTCGCGCGACGTGCGCGGCGTTGACGCCATCAACGGCAGGCAGATCGCGCTGCAATTCGCTTTAGCGGGTCTCGGCGGCGACGTGCGCACGTTCCAGCCGAGCCTGACTTACCAGCAGTTCATCCCGGTCAGGAACAAGAATTCAAACAACCCGCACGTCTTCGGTTTCCGCCTCCTCGCCGGTCATGTGGGGTCTTTCGCCACGAGCGCGAAGATCAGGGAAGCGCAGACCACCTCGCTCTCGTTCATTCAGGGCGTGCCCGTCTACGAGCGTTTCTTCCTCGGCGACGAGTTCACGATCCGTGGCTACAACGTGCGCTCGATCAGCCCCATCGTGCCGATTGACCAGTTCGTCACCTCGCGCAACGTCGTGCTGGCGTCGAACGGGTCGCAGCCGCCCGTACCCATCCAGAGCGAGAGCCTGCAAGCCCTCGCACAGCAACTCGGCACGTTCACCGGCCCCGAAGGCGGAAACGTCATCGCCAACCCGGCGCGTGGTTTCCAGCCCATCGGCGCAGACACGCAACTGCTCGGCAACTTCGAGTATCGCGTGCCCATCTTCGGCCCCGTCAGCATCGCCGGTTTCGCCGACATCGGCTCGGCCTTCAACCTGCGCAAGGGTTCGGATCAGGTTTTCTCGACCCTGTTTCAAGCCGACAGCCCGTTTCTCGCCTCCCAACTCGGCGCCCTGCGCGGCAGCCTGAGCGGGCTGGTGTTGGAGAAGAACCCGTTCCTCGCGTCGCAGCTTGCGTTCGACCCGAACATCGGCACTTTCACCATCGGGTTAGTGGCGCGCGACAACCGTCTGGTGACGCGCGAGGAATTGGACAATGCGACGCGCTTTGGCCCGACCGACCCGATCACGGGTCTGCCGTTCGGCTTCCAGCGCGTGTTCGTGCGCGGCGAGGCGCAGACCAACACGGCGGTGCGCCTGTCTCAGGCCGTCTTCGACAAGATCGGGGATTTCCGTTCGAGTCTCGGTCTGGAAGTGCGCGTGCAGTTGCCGGTGGTCAACGTGCCGCTCAGGCTCATCGGGTTCTACAACCCCAACGCGCGGCGCGGCGTCAACGACCAACTTCCGCTCTTCTTCAGCGAGGAAAAGATCGGCTATCGTTTCAGCATCGGGCGGACTTTTTAACCGTCTATTGATAAACTGTTAAGGTTGGCGCAACCTATGGCGAGCGAAAAGCACCTGAACGTGTGCCACCCATTTCAACTGTAAGGAGCAGTACAAGAAAGACAATGAAACTACTTCGCTTTTTCGCCGCCGCTTGTTTGATCGCGGCCTCTCTCGTTATCTCTGCCGGCGCACAGACGGCGGCGCGTACCCAACCCGCCCCTGCCGGGCAGGGCGCAGCGCCCGCCGCCTCCACGGGTCGCATCGCCATCATTGACTCCAGCGCGTTCAGCGACGAAAAGGCCGGTATCGCGCGCGTCGTCAATGCGATGAAGACCGTGGATGCGCAGTTCCAGCCCGTCCGCACCGAAGTGCAGGGCATGCAGACGCGCTATCAGGCTCTGGTTGACGACATCAACAAGACGAGCGCGGTCGCCGACCCGAAGACCATCGCCACCAAGACGGATCAGGCCGACACGCTCAAGCGCGACATCGAGCGCAAGACGCAGGACGCGCAGATCGCCATCAAGAAGCGCATGGACGACGTGCTGGGGCCGTTGCAGGAAGACGTGTACAACTCGCTGCAAGCCTTCGCGCAGAGCCGTGGCATCTCGATCATCATCGACGCCAGCCGCGTGCCGCTCATCTACGCCGCCGACAGCGTGGACATCACCAAAGACTTTATCGCCGAGTACAACCGCACGAAGCCCGCGACGGCTTCGGCTGCCCCTGCGGGCGGCGCGGCTCGCCCCGCTGCGGGTCGCCAGTAACAACAAGACAAGTAAGCAGTGAGCAGTAAGCAGTAAGCAGTTAAATAAAACTGCTTACTGCTTACTGCTCACTGCTCATTGCTCACACGCTTATGGAAACCGTTCTCGACACGCGCGCCATACAAGAACTCCTGCCACACCGCTATCCCTTTCTGCTCGTTGATCGCATCATCGAACTCGTCCCCAAAGAACGCATCGTCGGCATCAAGCAGGTGACCATCGGCGAGCAGTTTTTTCAGGGACACTTCCCGGGCGCGCCCGTCATGCCGGGCGTGTTGATCGTCGAGGCGTTGGCGCAGGTGGGAGCGATTCTGGCCTTGCGCGAGATCGAGAAACGCGAAGAAAAACTCGTCCTCTTCTCCGGCATCGAGCGGGCGCGCTTCCGCCAGCCCGTCGTGCCGGGCGACACGCTCACGCTCGAAGTGACGGCCTTGCGCATCGGCTCGCGCATACAGCGCATGCGCGGCGAGGCGAAGGTCGAGGGTCGGGTGGTGGCCGAGGCGGAGATCATGAGCGTCGTCGCCGAACGAAGCGGCGTCCAGTAAAAATGGGGAAGGGGTAAAGGTCGAAGGAAAGGGGAAGCGAGGTCTTTTCCTTTCCCCCTTACCCTTTCCCCTTTTCCTTGATTCGATTATTCATGATTCATCCGACGGCCATCGTCAGCGACAGGGCGCAAATCGGCGAAGACTGTTTCGTCGGGCCGTATACGATCATCGGCGACGAGGTGGTCTTAGGCAGGGGCGTGCGCATCGAGTCGCACGCCGTGCTCGAAGGGCGCACGCGCATCGGAGACGAGACGCACATCTACCCGTTCGCTTCCATCGGCCTCGCGCCGCAG
>DASPJG010000210.1:0-2308 GCA_035628755.1 Pyrinomonadaceae bacterium | reverse complement strand
CCTCGAAAAAGTAAACACCTACCCGCTCGCCTCGCGCCCGAGTAAAGTCAACTCGTCGGATTTCGCTCGCCCCGTCTCCGCCGACGCGCCGCTCCGTGAATTTCTCCGCACGCTGCCAAACATTCTCGCCGTGCGTTCGCTTCGAGAGATCGCCGCACAGGTGCGCCGCGCGCGGGGCTTGGGCAAACCCATCATCTGGGGTATCGGCGGCCACGTCATCAAGACCGGGCTTGCCCCCATCATCTCCGACCTCTTGGCGCGCGGCTACGTGTCGGCCATCGCCGCGAACGGCTCGGTGCTCGTCCACGATGCGGAGATCGCGCTCGTCGGTTCGACTTCGGAAGACGTTGACGCCACGCTCGGCGAGGGCGCGTTCGGCGCGGCGGAGGAGACCGGCAAACTCCTCAACGACGCGGCGCGCGCCGGGGCACGCGACGGCCTCGGGCTGGGCGAGGCGTTGGGGCGCGAACTTTCGCAACTGCGCCCGCCGCACGCCGACCTGTCGCTGCTCTGCGCGGCGTATCAAGCGCGCGTGCCTTTCACGGCGCACGTCGCCATCGGCGCGGACATCGCGCACTTCCACCCGACCGCCGACGGCGCGAGTCTCGGCCAAACCTCGCACACGGATTTTCGACTCCTCTCCGAACTCGTCAGGCGCATGAACGGCGGCGGAGTTTATCTGAACATCGGCTCGGCTGTCGTGCTGCCCGAAATATTTTTGAAGGCCATCACGCTCGTGCGCAATCTCGGCCACCCGCTCGCCGATTTCACCACCGCCAACTTCGACTTCATCCAATCCTACCGCCCGCTGACAAACGTCGTCCGCCGCCCCACCAGCGACGGCGCGGGTCGCGGCTATTCCGTCACAGGCCATCACGAACTTATGATCCCCCTGCTCGCCGCCGAAATTCTCTGCGGCGAGTCCTGACCCGCTCCCCTCTCTGCCGACAATCGCCTGCGGTTCGCCCGTCCAACTTTCACTTGACAGGAAGAACTCGAAGGAGTAATTTTTCATCCCGTCTGAAAATGAAAGTCGTTTTCATTTTCAGACCCTTCTAAGTTTTTTCATCTCAGTTGGGACTCTCAATAAAGGATAGAAGTTATGCGGATATGGTCTGTAGGGAGGCGAGCGTCGCGGATGCTGGTCAGTGTCGCGGCGTTCTTCGCGCTGTGTGGGTGCGCGTGGGGCGTGGCGGCTCAATCAAGAGGCATCACCCTGTCGGGGCGCGTGCTCGATCAGTTTGGGGCGGCGGTCGAAGGCGCGACCGTGACGCTCAAGCGGGAGAACCGGAGCGACGAGTTCACGGCGATCACGGACGCCGCAGGGGCATTCGCTTTCGACCAACTCGCGGCTGGCTCTTACCAACTGCGCGCGACGAGTCGGGGCTTCGCGCTCGTCAATCAGGAAGTCGTGCTCGGAAGCGGCGCAAGCAGCAACGTCGAACTCACTTTGCAGGCTGCTTCCCTTGCCGAGGCGGTCGTCGTCACGTCGAGCAGCATCGCGGGAATCCCCGAAGCGGTCGAGCGCATCCCCGGCTCGGTTGACGTGCTCGAACGCGAGATGCTCGAACTGAGCCGGGTCTTCACTTCGAGTGAGGCTCTGCGCAAGGTGTCGGGCGTGAACGTGCGCGACGAGGAGGGCTTCGGGCTGCGCCCAAACATCGGCATACGCGGTCTGAACCCCACGCGCTCCACCAAAGTCCTGCTCCTCGAAGACGGCATCCCGCTCACCTACGCGCCCTACGGCGACAACGCTTCTTATTACCACCCGCCGATTGACCGCTTCGAGAGCGTGGAAGTGCTCAAGGGGTCAGGGCAGATTCTCTACGGGCCGCAGACCATCGGCGGCGTCGTCAACTACATCACGCGCACGCCGCCCGAAAAGACGTCCGGGTCGGTGACGCTCGTCGGCGGCAACCGCGACTACTTCAACGGCCACGCCGACTTCGGCGGCACGTTCGGCAACACCGGCCTTCTCTTCGATATCACACGCAAGCAGGGCGAGGGAGCGCGCGACCAGCACCGCACCGGCCTCTCCGACTTCAACTTCAAGAGCGTTACCGCGCTCGGCGCGCGGCACGCGCTCACTTCCAAGTTCAACTTCTACCGCGAGCGTTCACAGGTTTCCTACTCTGGGCTGACCGAGGCCGAGTATGCGGCAGACCCGCGCGCGAACCCTTTCTTCAACGACCGCTTCTTCGGCGACCGCTTCGGCGCGTCGGCCACGCACGCCGTTGTCTTCAACTCGAACACGACGCTGACGACCACGCTTTACGGTTCTTATTTCCGCCGCCACTGGTGGCGACAG
>DASPJG010000209.1:0-6135 GCA_035628755.1 Pyrinomonadaceae bacterium | reverse complement strand
AGTCCCCGTTCAAGTGGCGCCACTTCGAGCCGTCCGTCACCCTCCTGTGCGTCCGCCGGTACTGCTGCTACCAACTCTCCTATCACGATCTGGAAGAGATGATGCGCGAGCGCGGGCTGAGCGTGGACCACATCACCATCTTTCGCTGGGTCCAGTGCTACGCACGCAAATTCGTCCCCAGAAATGTTCCGACCGCGCCCGTTTGACCAAGGGCGGGTCGTCCGGTAAAGTTCTCACCGATGAAGACGCTTCAGGCCAATCTTTCGGTCTGTTGTTCCTCCTGTCGTAACTTGCGCGGGGTCGTCTTCTGTTTGCCGTGGCGATTTCAATCGACTTACTCCACGTAATAACTGCTAAGGACGACGGCGATCCCGCTCCTGCGCTACCTCTTGGCGCGGGAGTTTTTCTTTTGGCGCGAACCTCCGGGGCTGGTGCTGAGGCATCGAACCCGATTCGATGATCATGAGGGGAGAGACACAGCAAGCGGAGTGGGCGCGTGGCGAGGGCGACGATCTGTGGGAGCGCGTCGGCCGGACGCCGCTCGTCCGCCTGCGGCGCGTCGCGCGCGGGATCGCGGAGGGGGTCGAAGTCTACGCGAAGGCGGAGCACCTCAACCCCGGCGGCTCGGTCAAGGATCGCGCCGCGCTCGCGATGATCCTCGACGGTGAGCGAACGGGCCGCCTCGCCCCTGGCAAGACTATCCTCGACGCGACGAGTGGCAATACGGGAATCGCCTACGCGATGTTCGGCGCGGCGCGCGGCTACCGTGTCACTCTCTGCGTCCCGAAGAACGCCAGCCCCGAGCGCAAGCAAATACTCCGCGCCTACGGGGCGGAACTCGTCGAAACTGATCCGACCGGCTCGACTGACGCAGCCCAACTCGTCGCCCGCGAGATGTTCGCGCGCGAGCCTGAGAAATACTTTTATCCCGATCAGTACAACAACCCCGCCAACTGGCGCGCGCACTACGAGACGACCGCGCCGGAAATCTGGGAGCAGACTGCGGGCCGGGTCACGCACTTCGTCGCCGGCCTCGGCACGACCGGAACCTTCGTCGGCACCGCGCGCCGGCTGAAAGGTTACGACGCGCGCGTCCGCGCCGTCTCCGTGGAGCCCGACTCGCCCCTCCACGGACTCGAAGGCATGAAGCACTTGGCGACGGCAATCGTGCCGGGCATCTACGACGACACTCTCGCGGACGCGCGCACAGAGGTCGCGACCGAGGACGCGCAGGAGATGGCACGCAGGCTCGCGCGCGAGGAGGGCCTGTTTGTCGGCGTCAGCTCCGGCGCTAATGTCTCAGCGGCCGTGCGGCTGGCGCGCACGCTCCCGCCCGGCTCGGTCGTGGTGACAATTCTCTGCGACGGCGGCGAACGCTACCTGAGCGACAGGTTCTGGGAGGAGCGACGGGGATGATCTCGCTGACGGAAGATCAAACGAAGGCGATTCGCGCGCACGGCGAGCGCGACTACCCCTTCGAGTGCTGCGGGCTGCTCGTCGGGCGCTTCAGCGAGGCGGGTCTTAAAACCGTGGTCGAGACTTACCCGATCTCGAACGCGCGCGAGGAGGAGGCCAAGCGCACACGCTTCCTCATCCGGCCCGAAGAGCTAATGCGCGGCGAAAGGCACGCGCGCTCGCGCGGGCTCGATGTGGTGGGCTTCTACCACTCTCACCCGGACGTTCAGGCCGTCCCCTCGGCTTACGACCTCGAGCACGCCTGGCCCACCTACTCCTACGTGGTCGTCTCCGTGCGGACGGGGAGCGCCGCAGAGCTGCGCTCGTGGGAGATGAAGCAGGATCGCTCGCGCTTCGACGAGGAAGAGATCAGGGTAGCAAGCAGGGAGCAATAAGCATTGAGCGATGAGCGGTAAGGGGTGAGTAGTGGGCCGCGTGTTAGATGGCTCTCAACTCGCTGACCGACGTCGGTTGCGCCGCCCGCGAGCGGCCTTAAGACTTCGGCAGAAGGAAATAGCTAACAGCTAATAGCCAACAGCTATTGACGATAAGGGGGAATCAACGATGGCAGTTACAATCATTATCCCGACCGCGCTCAGGCAGTACGCGGGCGGGCAGTCCGAGATCGATGTCACGGCGCGGACGGCCGGCGGGGCGCTCGATCAACTGACCTCCGCGCACGCCGATCTACGCCGCCACCTCTACAACGACCGGGGCGAGCTGCGGAACTTCGTTAACGTCTACGTCGGCGACGAAGACATTCGCCACGCCGAAGGCCTGTCCACGCCGGTCGAGGACGGCGACACGGTCATGATCGTCCCTTCGATTGCGGGCGGCGTCGGTCTGGAAGAAGGGATCGGCGCGGCGCAAAACTCACTCGCATCGAAAAATTCGGAAGACGCGGGCGCGCTGCCGCAACTCTCGAACGTGGAGATCGCGCGCTACAGCCGCCACATCATCATGCCGGAAGTGGGCATGGAGGGGCAGCGCCGCCTGAAGGCCGCGCGCGTGCTGATGATCGGGACGGGCGGGCTCGGCTCACCTCTGGGCCTCTACCTCGCCGCGGCCGGCGTCGGCACGCTCGGCCTCGTCGACTTCGACGTGGTGGACGAGTCGAACTTGCAGCGCCAGATCGTCCACGGGACGAGGGACGTGGGGAGGCCGAAAATCGAGTCGGCGCGCGACCGGCTGTCGGACGTGAACCCGCACATCAAAATAGAAACTTACGAGACGAGGCTGACGAGCGAAAACGCGCTCTCGCTCTTCCACGACTACGACGTGATCGTGGACGGCACGGACAACTTCCCGACGCGCTACCTCGTCAACGACGCCTGCGTGCTCACAAATAAGCCGAACGTGTACGGCTCGATCTTCCGCTTCGAGGGGCAGGCATCTGTCTTCTGGGCCGAGAGGGGCGCGTGCTATCGCTGCCTGTACCCGGAGCCGCCGCCGCCGGGCCTCGTGCCGAGTTGCGCCGAGGGCGGCGTTCTCGGAGTGCTGCCCGGCATCGTCGGCGCGATCCAAGCCAACGAGACGATCAAACTCCTGCTCGGCGCGACCGACGGCCTACTCGTCAACCGGCTGCTCCTCTTCGACGCGTGGCGGATGCGCTTCCGCGAGCTGAAGCTCAGGAAAGACCCCGCGTGCCCCGTCTGCTCGGAGAACGCGACGATCAAGGAACTGATCGACTACGAGGAGTTCTGCGGACTCAAGGAAACGCCGGCACAGACCGACGACGCGCAGCGTCAGAAAACAGAACTCGAAGAGATCACGGCCACGGAGTTCAAGCGCCGGCTCGATAGCGGCGACCCGTTGCAGATCATCGACGTGCGTGAGCCGAACGAGTACGAGATCGCGCGCATCCCCGGCGCGCGCCTGATCCCGCTCGCGCAGGTCATCGGCCGCGCGGGCGAGATCGACGCGTCGCGCGAGACGGTCGTCCACTGCAAGGGCGGCGTCCGCAGCGCGAAGGCAATTGCAGCCCTGAAAGGAGCGGGTTTCAACGGCCGCCTCCTGAACCTGAAGGGCGGCATCACGGCTTGGTCGGACGAAGTCGATCCGAGCATACCCAAATACTGACCGAGTGCTGAGAACTCGGAGTCGCCCGCCCCGTGGCGCTGACAGTTACGGTGCGACGGAGTCGAACGGATGGACGGGCCCGAACTGGTCATCTTCGATCTGGTAGTGTTGCAAAAATTTTCTGACTACACTAGGTGTGCGCTGACACTTCTATAAGTACCTCTACTAATTGGGGCCAAAATATTTTGTGCAACACTACCGCGAAAGGCCCCGGCAGTGTTGCGAAAATTATTTTCGGACGCGGGAGGTCACAGGCTACGCTTTCTCAGGCGGCGATCTGAAAGAGTGAAGCAACAAACTTCGCCTGCCCTCGCGCATCGCTCCCGGCTAACCTTTTGACCTGCCCCTTCCTGATCATGTTCATCGCTTCAATGCCTTCGAGAGCCCGCTCCGCCGTGTGGAAACTCTTGAAGCATTGCGACGCTCGCGCCTTCTTTTTGATGAACCTGTGATCTTGCTCGATCACGTTGTTCAGGTATTTCACACGCCGCAGCTTGCAGTTCTGCGGCACAATTAGCTCCCCCTGTGAAGTACTGAATGCCTCAGGATAAGCCGCGTTCTTGTCGACAGAGATGGAGAACGGGAGCCTGCGGTGTTCGGCTCTCATCAGAGCCTGTTCGGGATCGCTGCCTGCAAGAGGTACTCGAAGCACTTCTGCTCTCAAAAATAATCTTTGCAACACTACCTCCTCTACGGGGCCGCCGGAGCACAGGAGCCGACCGCGCCGCAGGCCGGCGGGCGACAGGCCGGCCGGCAGGGTGTGCCAAAGGTCGAGATCGGCGGGCAGTTCACTCACCTCGGGCTCACAGAGTTCCCCGACGTCCCGGAGGTCTTTCGTCGCTTCCGGCCGTCGCCCGGCGTCGGCGGGCGCGTGACGTACAACCTCACGGATCACCTCTCCGTCGAGGCCGAAGCGAACTTCTTCCCCTTCAAGGTGAACGAGGAAGGCTTCCTGCTGACCGAGGCGAGAATCCTCGCCGGCGGACGGCGCTTCCAGGCGCAGTTCGGCTTCAAGGCCGGGAAGCGGTTCCGCTCTTTCGGCCTCTTCGTCAAGGGCCGCCCCGGCGTCGTCAGCTTCGGGAGGTCGTCGATCTTGGTCGGCACGCGCCCCGTCCCCTTCACCAACCCGCCTATCATCGAGGGCATCTTCGAGGACAAGCGCGCGACGTTCTTCTCGGCCGACGTGGGCGGCGTGGTCGAGCTGTACCAGTCGCGCCGCTGGCTGCTGCGCTTCGACGCCGGCGACACCATCATCCGCTACCGCGCGCGCCACGTGCCCAGATTCTTTACCAACCCGGCCCTCCATACCATTCCGGCGGAGACGAAGCACAACCTTCAGTTCTCGACGGGCGTCGGCTTCTGCTTCTAATCGCGCCGAGCGCGCCGCGGGGCAGCGCCCTATTCCCGGCACGGGCGGCGGTAGTGTTGCAAAAATTTTCTGGCTACACCAGATGTTGAGTTAACTGCGCGTCTGTCACCGCTACTAATTGCGGCCAAAATATTTTTTGCAACACTACCCATTCAACCTACGACGCGAGGGAGCATCTTGACAAGAATGCTATCGAGGCGTCGAGTTAAATGAGCTGTTAGCCGTCGCCCTTGGCAGCAATCTCTTACCCTTGTTCGGCTCGACCGGAGGCGAAGGATTCCGTTTGAAGGATGTAGGCGCACCGGCTTTAGATGAAGCCTGAACCCCGCGCGTTAACGAAGAGGACGAAGAAGATGTGAAGCCACAGCCCCGACGCCTTCGCGAAGGCGTCGGGGCTGGCCGTCTCTCACGACTCCCCGCGGGAACTGTGAGCCCGTTTACGGTCTCGGGTTGTTAAAAACGAGGTGGCGTTGCTGATCTAAAAACAAGGCGGTAGACCATTAGCGCCTACGCAGACCTCATGGTCGGGACATGCCACACACTGGCCGGCTATACGGTTACAGATTTGATAGTAACCGCTGTGGGCGCTCGGATGGTTACAGTCCGTAGTCCCGTTGATTATCGGGCAGTGATCCGCGTAACCGACTTGGCAGCTCGGGCTGTATGAGGAGCCGGTGTTACAAAAAACCGCGCGGCTCATGCAATTCCAGTACTGGAAATTACAGGTCTGAGTACAGCTACTACAGTTCGCATCCGTAGTGCTGCAATCGTCGGGACAATTGTCCAGGCACATCGCCCAGGTGCTTTCGCATTCTTCGACGCACGGTGCCGCATAAACGATTTCGAGGTTGGGTGAAAAGCTAAACACGATCAGACATACAGAGAGCAAGCAGAGCACTGACAACCTTCCGTATACCTTGCGAATATCTGCTGAAAGCATAACCCACCTCCTCTGTGAGAAAACGTCAGTGAGAAAGCCGCGGGTGGGAAAACTCATCAATGACCGGGAGCTTCCCCGAGAAATCGCTCCAACACTTCCGCCTCTTTCTCTGGCGGTAGCTTGCCCACCCACGACTCGACGACCGAGCCGGAGTTGTCAACTATCATTAAGGTCGGCGTGGCCCTAGCGTACTCAGCACCCTGCACGGCCTGCCTGATTTCATCCACCGTGATGCCGTGATCGCTGAGATACTTCTGTGCCTCGGCGGGCTTTTGGGGCAGGACGGCCATGA
>DASPJG010000208.1:0-4513 GCA_035628755.1 Pyrinomonadaceae bacterium | reverse complement strand
GATGAAGGAGCGGATGCTGCGCCACATGCGCCCGGAGGCGTTTCGGTTGATGGAACAGGTGGCAGACTCTTACCGGCGGAAATTCGAACGCCCGCTTCCCGTAAGCTCTCTCATCAGGCCGGATGAGTACCAGTATAAATTGAGCAAGGTGAACCCTAACGCCACCCGCATCGCGATCCCGCCGCACTCGACGGGTCTGGCCTTCGACATTTTCAACAAGTATATGACGGCGGAAGAACAGCAGTTTGTGATGACGGAGTTGGCGCGCCTGAAAGATGAATCGCTGATAGAAGTTTTGCGCGAGAACCGGGATCATTTTCACGTCTTCGCCTTTATTGACGGGACGCGCCCCGGCGAGAAGCTCATTCGCCAGTCTCTCGACGAAGCCGCCGGAGACTAAATAGCGCAGCCGGAGCTTTGCGAAGGGCGTCTGCTGCTCACAACAGCGTCGAGAGCGGCCACTGGCGCAGCGTGCCGTCCATGCTTCCGGCGATGATGCTTTTCCCGTCGGCGGAGAAGGTGGACGAGTTGATGCCGTGCCACTCTCCGATAGTCCGCGACTTGCCCGTGCTCGCGTTCCAGACGCGAATCCTCCCATCCAGAGAACAAGCGGCGACCTGTTCGCCCTGCGGCGAGAAGGCGACGGAGTTGATACGGGAGCAATTCTTTCCGAGGACGCGCATTTGTCCCGTCCGCACATTCCATAACCGCACGGTCTCGTCCCAGCTTCCAGAGGCAAGGTATTTCCCGTCGGGAGAGAAGGCGAGAGAGCTTATGCGTCGCTCACAATAACCGAGGATGCGCGGCTGGTCTGCGTCGGGGTCGTGGAGACGCAGCGCGGCGCGGCTCGGATGGCTCTCACCCGTGGCGACGCTTCTGGCGACAGGCGAAAAAGATATGGCAGACAGGCCGCACGCCTCGCTTTTGAAAACGCGCGTGTGACCCGTGTGCAAATTCCAGATGCGCAGGCTGTCTTCCGTTTCAACGCTGGCGACCGCCAGACTGTGGCCGCCCGGCGAGTAGGCGATTTTCGGGGAGCGGCCAGCGCATGCTCCGAGTTCGATCATCTCTCCGGTTTGAAGCTCCCGGATGCTGACGAGGGAACTTGAACCGTGCGGGTTCTCTTCGCACGCCGCCGCTACGGCGACGCACGCGCCGTCCGGCGAGAAGGCGACGGAGGCGACGGCTCCGGCGCACTTGCAAACTATCTCCATCCGTCTCGTGTCAAAACGCCAGAGGCGAACGGTGGCGTCGTCGCTGCCGCAGATAATACTCTCGCCGTCGGGAGCGCAGGCGACCGAGCGCACGGACTTCTCACACCTGCCGATAATCTCGCCTTCAAATTTTACCGGCAGGCTGGATGAAGAGACGCGCCCTTCGTTTGCCTTCGAGGGAAAATTGGCTTCGTCCGGTTCGTGGCGTTGAGGCGAAAGGCTCTGCGTTCCCTCCGTTGGCAGCGCGGCGAGCGCGAGCGACCAAGACTCTACAGCCCACCTCGAAGCATCCTCGGTCAAGGCCAGATTGTTCTGTAGACGCTTGATCAGCAGAGCGTGCAGCATCTCTCGCGGCATGCTGCCCTGCGAGGTCAGGAGGTCTGTCGCCACCTGCTCCCGGACGGCGCAGACGAGGACGAAAATCTCTTTTTTGTACTGGCCGCAATAGTCTTTGAGCAGGCTTTCGCAGAGCCGTGGGTCGGAGAGCGGCGGCCTGCCATGCTTGAGGATGATCTCGCGTAAGTCATTTCTCACCCGCTCATTCATAGACATTCTTCAAAACGTGATCTCGCCTTCAGACCGCCCGAAGTTGATTCTCGTTCCCACCGCCAGAGTCACACTGCGTCCCGGCGCGACATCTTTCACCTCGCCCCTCGTGTTGGTGGCAGACCAATTTTGCCGGGAGAGATTTTTGAGACCCCAGATGTTCGGCTCTGTCGGATGCCGCGTGACCGTCGCCAGCGGCTCTGTGAAATCGTACTTGCGTTCATCATCCACATGATGCGGAAAAAGATGTGCATTGTGGTTGAGCATCACCTCGCCGCGCGCGATGCGAAGGCGCGGCGGCGGGTGGAGAGGCCGCCTGCAAGACCAGCAGGAACCCGGGCTACTTGCGGCGGCGGTCGGGTGCGTCTCCGCCTCATAAAAGTTCTCGGCCTGACAATGGCCGCAGTAGATGATCGAGTCGCGCAGGCGCACCATGACCGCACGCCAGTTACTTTCACGCACGCGCCCGTGCAGCGGGTCGCGGATGCCTTCCGTAAAAGCTTTGGTGAAAAGCTCGCGCAGGAATTTTGGATAGATAGCCCAGAAGACGAGCGCGTTCTTTTGCTGGGCGGGGTCGGGCGCGTTGGAATCGTCGGCGGGGTCGAAAATGAAGACCGGCTCCGTGCCATAGAGCTTTCTCATCGCGGGCAGGTCGAGACACTTGATCGCCAGTTCCTTTTTACCCTCCAGCGGATGGTGCATCATGAACATGTAGAACAGGAGAACCGACAGCGAGAACAGATCGGTCTGCGAACTCGGCACGGCATCACCGCGCACGATTTCGGGAGCCATAAATCGCGGCGTGCCGTAGACGCCGCCCCGGGCGTGGCTGTCAACCGTGACATTATCGTTGTCGCAGATCAGGACTTCGCCCGTGTCGGGATCGAAGAAAGCATTCCCGAAGGAAATATCGCGGTAGCACAGGCCGCGCGCGTGGAGTTGCAAAAAGCTGTGAGAAAGTTCCAGCCCCGCGGTCGCCAGCGCGCGAAAACTCGGTTCGATTCGCCGCTTCATAACATCCACGATGCTTTTGTAACGGGCTTCGCGCAACGGCATCAAGTAGCCGTAGTCCGCGACGCCGGGCGCGGAGGCGAGTTCCACAGGCCAGAGAAACTTCGAGCTCGGCGCGCCCATCGCGCAGAGCGTCTCAAGCGCGGCGCGCTGTTCGGACGTGGCGGAGGCCGTGTAATACCATTTGAGCGCGACCTGTTTGCCCCCGGCAATCGCCGCGTAGACTTCTCCCTGCCCGCCGCCGCCCAGAAACTTCAACACCTCGCAG
The DNA here is from genome assembly GCA_035628755.1 of Pyrinomonadaceae bacterium. Taxonomy (GTDB): domain Bacteria; phylum Acidobacteriota; class Blastocatellia; order Pyrinomonadales; family Pyrinomonadaceae; genus JAIVJZ01. The sequence continues at coordinate 1,474 of DASPJG010000208.1, read as the reverse complement.
GTCGTGCCGGAGGACTCCGTGCGAATCTTCCGTCCGGGTTCAAGTATGTGGCTCATCCGCTACACCTCATGCTCCACGGGCGCGCCCGCGTCTTCGCGTCCATTGGCTTCGTGGCCACTACTACTGCGTTCGCTCCGGCTCTTCGAGATTGACTGGCGAGACTTCTCCTCCTCAGCCTCCCGCGCCGCCGGGTTAAGCGCAGCCTCGGAGCAGATGAGGCCGAGTGTCACGTCGTCGCCGCTGCCCGCGTAGGTTGATTCCGCAAGCCAGCCTTCGAGATGGTCGTTGACCATGTCCAGCCCGCCGTCTCGTATCATTTCCAGAATGTCGGAGCCGACCTTGCGAAAGCCGTCTTCGTCTCGAAATGAATTTGGATAACCGTCCGTGGAGAGAAGGATGAGGGGGGGCGGCGTGTTTGAGACGAACTGAAAGCAGACCCTGAAATCGCGCCATGCGTCCTGCGAGCACATCGAGGTGGTTTCGTTGGCGAAGAGACGCCTGTCTTTGGGCAGGGGGCTGCTCACCTCTCCGTCGCTTGAGACTGTCAGTATCTCGCCGTCGCCGAGTTGCAGGTAGAGGATAAAATCCACCGTCACGGCAACGGCCAGAAGGGTCGTCCCGTAAGCCACGCGCGAGTTTGCTTGAGACGACTCGCCGGATAGCTCCGCGCCGTCCGTTGCAGGCGGGGAAAGTTCGTCTGCCGAGAACGGGTGCGCGGCGAGATGCGAGGCCACCGCCGCGAGCCAGCTTCGCACCAAAGCTACCGGCAACCACTCCTCCGCCGCACGCTTCGTCGCAGACAGGTTTTCAGTTTGAGTTTGCCCGAGCAGGAAATCGTTGATGACCTGTGCGGCGGTTTCGACGGCAAGGCGCGCGCCCGTCGCGCTGCGGAAAGACCTGCGGCTGCCGTGGCCGTCCGCGACCGTCAGGATCAGAGGGAGCCCCGCGCTTGATTCTGGCAGCCAGTGGATAGCGTCCTGATTGGGCATCCCCGCGCGCTCGTGCGCTGCGCCGCGCACGCTGCGACCCACCACCCGCCAACGTGCTGTGTGTTTGTCTCCGGCCATGCACAAGCTCGCTTACCAGACATCGTCGGCTGAAGACGGGCTGCTGTCCGGCAACACGGGGATCGGCACGTTCATTCCCGGCGTCGCGGAGTCTGCGGTTTGACTGACCGGCGCGGAAGCGGATTTTAAGACGGCGGTGGAGACCCACTTGATATATTTGACGAGGGCTTCCGGGTTGTTGGCTTGGAGAGGTTTCAGTTCAGGGTTGCCGATGAATTTTTGGAGGACTTCCGTGTCTGCGTCTTCCCCGATGGCGATGGCGATGCGCACGGCCTTGCGCCCCCACGGCTGAGCCATCAGAGCCTTGAGGCCGCTCGCGTAATCATCCGTCGGCTGCCCGTCGGAGATGAGCACGAGCACGGGCGGCAAAGCCCGCTCCACCATCGGCGGAATCCTCAGTTGCTCGG
>DASPJG010000207.1:0-2243 GCA_035628755.1 Pyrinomonadaceae bacterium | reverse complement strand
ATCCTGATGAGCGAGCACCCCATGCTCGACGCCTACGTCCCGCCCGGCGAGCGTCACCGCGTGCTCCATAAACCGGCGATTAACGACATCACTACCGGCGAGGCTTACAGCGCGACGCGCTCCGCCCTGACTGCCGAACGCGCCACCTCTCTCTTTTCAAATTGACCGCTGCCCGCGCCCGCCTCCGCGTTTTTCCGCTAAACCCAATCTTTCCCACAGTTTTTGCCTAAACGAAGTTTAGCCTAGACAAAAATTGTTTAAACATGTCATACTGATTTCGCTGCTGCCAACAGCAGCAAAGCGGGTGACTCAGATTGAATCCATGCCCCGCCGGACGAGCCGTCCAAAACGAACAACGGATAAAAGTTGAATAGCCTGCACCTGCCCCGTGCGGCTGTCGCCGGTCGTCAGCGAATGGCTCCCCGCACATTCGCCTGTTTTTTCGTGAGCCAGCCGGAAGGGATCGGCCAACCTCGCGAAACCTGCCCGGTGAAAGTTTCCGCCTCACCAAACACAACACTTTCGGAGTCTATCGTCATGCGCAAAAGCACCCCTTTTCTGCTATCCGCCATGTTCTTCGCCGCTCTCAATGTCTCAAGCGTCAGCGCGCATCGCCTGCCCGTGGCTCTGCTGGCGTCGCCCGCCGTCTCTTCCGTGCTGGGCGATAACGAGACCGACCGCACCCGCGACGGCCTGCAAGGCCCCGTCCGGCGCGTCCGCACGGAGACCTCGAAACTGGTGAGCAAGGGCGGGAAGATGACCGAAGGCGCGCGCGTCGTGCTGGAGACGGCAACCTACGACATGAAGGGCGCGAAGATTGACACCGCCTATTTTCTCGGCGCGGGCGGCTCGCTCACGGGCAAAGAAGTTTACAAGTATGACGACCGCGGCAACATCGTCGAGATGACCCTCTTCAACACGGACGGCTCGGTCTTGAGCAAAGAGAAGTACGATTACGAATTCGACGCGGTGGGCAACTGGACACGCATGACAACCTCCGTGGCCGTCATCGAAAACGGCCAGATGAGTTTCGAGCCGACCGAAGTGACCCACCGCATCATCGCCTACTACCTCGAAGATGCCACCGCCAAGAAACTCCAGACGGCCACGCTATCGAACAACACGAACGCCGCCGTGAGCGTCGCGCCCGCCGGCATGGCGGTCAGCAAACCGAATGCGCCCGCGCCCGCCAAGCCCGACCCTTCCGCGTCGCAGCCCAAGTTGACGGGCGCGCCCGCAAACTCAAACGCGGCGGCCTCAACATCTAACGGGACGGTCAAAAACGTTTCAGCCCCGGCCAGTAGCAATGCCGCTGCTCCCGCCGTCAAGCGCACGCCGGTCAACGCGCCCGCGCTGCCCGCGAGTTCCGGTTCGCCCGCCGCCTCTTCGACGCTCGCGCTCGGCATGCCGAACATGACGGCCTCAAACAACGGCAGCGCACCCGTCGTCAAGACGAATGACGATCTGCCCCCGCCGCCGGTGAAGCCCGTCGTCAAAGCCTCTCTGCGCCCCGTCTCGGGCGGCGTCCTGAACGGCAAGGCGATAGAGATGCCGAGACCCGTCTACCCGGAGGCGGCGCGGCGCGCTCGCCTGACGGGCGTCGTCACGGTTGAAGTGGTGATTGACGTGTCGGGCAAGGTCATCGGCGCACGCGCCGTGAGCGGCCCGGAGATGCTGCGCGACGCCGCCGAACGCGCGGCGCGGCAGGCGAAGTTTACGCCCGCGTTGCTCTCCGGCCAGCCGGTGCGCGTCGCCGGCACCATCAGCTACAACTTCTCGCTCTGATCCAACCTCCATTCCCCGACAACACCGAAGGATTGAAAACAGATGGCATTCACCGGACAACTCAACGACCTCGCCTTGAGCGAGTTGATCGAATTTTTCTGCAACCAGCGCAAGACCGGGCGTCTGAAAGTTGATTACGCGCTCGCCCCCGGCGTCTTCTTCATCAAGGACGGCGATCTGGTGGACGCCAAAGTCGGCGCGTTGAACGGCACGGAAGCGGTCTTCTTCGCGCTGACCTTGCCGAGCGCGTCGTTCGACTTCAGCGCGGGGATGCAGTCGTCTCGGCGCACGATCACGGAGTCGTGGGCGAGCGTCGTGCTCGAAGGCTTGCGCCGCATAGACGAGGGCATCATGCCTGATGCCTCGCAGGCGTTCGCCAGCGAAGAGGAAGTTGACGAAGCGACCATCGAATACCTGAACTGCATCGAGGCGGCGAAAGAGGAAGCGGCGGCGAAAGA
>DASPJG010000206.1:0-2525 GCA_035628755.1 Pyrinomonadaceae bacterium | reverse complement strand
CGCGTCGGGATGTCGCGCTCGAACAGCACGAAGTCCTGATTGTTGAGATCGCGCGCGCGGACTTTTTTGTGTTTGGCGAGCGGGTGGCCGGGCGGGCAGATGAGGACGAGACGGTCGCCGCCGAGGGGCACCACCGTGAGGCCGCGCTTCTTCTCCGGGTAGGCGACGACGCCGAGTTCGACCGTCCCGGCCAGCACGTCGCGGACGATGCGCGTCGTGCGGCTGTATTCGAGGTCGATTTTCGCTTCCGGGTGCTCGGCCATGAAGCGGCGGATGACGGCGGGCAGTTCGTGCAGCCCGATGCTGTAGACGGTGGCGACGTGTACCGTGCCGCTCACCGTGCCGGTCAGCGTCCGCATCCGTTCTTCGAGTTGCGCGTAGGCGTTGACGATCTGGCGGCTCTCCTGATAGAAGACCTCGCCCTCCTCCGTCAGCCCCACCTCGCGCCCGCCGCGCATGCGTTCGAGCAGGCGACGCTTGAACTTCTCTTCCAGCCCCCTCACCTGCTGGCTCACAGCTGACTGCGTGACGAAATTTCGCTCAGCCGCACGCGACAGGCTTTTCGTCTCCACCAGATCGCAAAAGATTTTCAGAGTTTCCAATTGCATGGTTCGTATTATAAGAATGTCTCAACTGTCGGCGCAACTTTTTTCATTTTACCTAATATCCGAAGCGAGTTAAAATTGCCGCGAGAATGGCGATAGGCAGACCCGCTCGCTTTAACCGGGAGGACGTGCCGCATGAGTCTCTACAGTCCCGAATTGACCCTCCGCGCCGCCCGCGAACGCTACTTCGAGATCAACCATTTCGAGGGCGGCGGCTATGATGAAGGATGGGTGAAGATGCGCGCCGGGCCGATCCCGATCTGGTTTCCGAACACGGTGGCGCGCGTCAAGGCGGTCAAGTTTCACGACCTGCATCACGTCCTGACGGAATACCCGACGACGTGGCGGGGCGAGGCCGAGATCGGAGCGTGGGAGGTGGCTACGGGCTGCGCCGCTCATTATCAGGGGTGGCTGCTCAACCTGCTGGCCTTCGCCGTCGGACTCGTGATCAACCCGCGCGGCGTCTATCGAGCCTTCATGCGCGGACGGCGCAGCCGCAACCTGTATCACACGACTTTTTCCGACGAACTGCTCGCGCGCAAGGTCGGCGACGTGCGACGCGAGTTGGATTTAGACAAAACGCCCGCGCCGCCCACCCGCGCCGACCGGAAGGCTTTTATCTTCTGGTCGCTCGCAAGCGCGGCGACTTATGTGGGGGCGTGGGTGGTGGCGTTGCTGCCGCTCGCGACGGTCGTGTTGCTGTTCGTCGTGCTGGCGAATAATAAGTGCCTGACTTTTTCGAGTTTTTAAGGAGGCGGCGATTGCATTTCTGGCTGCGCCCTTTATAATCATGTCCGTTCCAAATAATCTTGAGCGTCCGGCGCGATCCATGCGCTCCTGCTCCGCCCGCCTCCGAACGCCGACACGCACTTTTGTGTCAATGGGCGGCGAAAGGGGTCATTCCTAAGTTATGGCTGTTCGTCTGAGTAGAACTTTTGTGCTGCGCAAGCTGCACCAGTTGTCGGGCATCGTGCCGCTCGGCGCGTTTCTGTTGGAGCACCTCTACACCAACTCGAAGGCGGCGCATCCGGAGCGCGGCGCGGCGGACTTCAATCAAGCCGTCGCGGACTTGCAGGCGATCCCTTACGTCCTCTTCATCGAGATCACGTTTATCTTCATCCCGCTGCTGTACCACGCAGTCTACGGCCTGTTTATCACCTGGGAGACGCGCCCGAACAACCTGAGCTATCCCTACCCGCGCAACTGGTTCTACACGATCCAGCGCATCACGGGGATCATTCTCTTCTTCTTCATTCTCTTCCACCTGCTCAACTTCCGCTTCGGCCTGATCCCCGGCCTCAACGAACGCGCCGTCGCGCATTATCCGAACGAGGCTTACGACATCGTCTCGCGCGAATTTCAAATGCTGCCGATCCTGATCATCTACATCATCGGCATCGCCTCGACCGTCTGGCACTTCGCCAACGGCATCTGGCTCTTTTTAGTTGACTGGGGCATCGTCATCGGCGAGCGGGCGCAGCGCGCCACGGGCTACGCCTGCATCGGTTTCGGCGTGCTGCTCTACGTCTTGTGGATCAACGTGACCTTCGCTTTCCTGCGTCCGGGCGGACTTCTGGGAGGACTACTTTACTAATGGCGGCGACTTCTAAAGGCACTAAGATTGCGATTGTCGGCGGCGGCCTCGCCGGGCTCGCGGCGGCGATGAAGATCGCCGAGGCGGGACACGAAGTTGATCTCTTCTCGGTCGTGCCCGTCAAGCGTTCCCACTCGGTCTGCGCGCAGGGCGGCATCAACGGCGCGGTCAACACCAAGGGCGAAGGCGACTCGACGTGGGAACACTTCGACGACACGGTTTACGGCGGCGACTTTCTCGCCAACCAGCCGCCCGCCAAAGCTATGTGCGAGATGGCTCCCGCCATCATCTACCTCTTCGACCGCATGGGCGTCCCCTTCTCGCGC
>DASPJG010000205.1:0-4985 GCA_035628755.1 Pyrinomonadaceae bacterium | reverse complement strand
CACCTCTTCATAGCCACGCCGACCACCACTCGAACGTCGGTCAGCAATGCGTACCCGGACAAGAAATACTACTTGAACATCACTACCGAATGACGGATGCGGGTGGCGTGCGCCGCCTTCCCGCGCAGACAGGAGCGCAATTCGATGGAGCCGCAAATGCGAAACCTTTCGCTAAGGATGCAGGGCGATGACGTGAAGCTCGTCCAGCAGGAGCTACGACGGATCGGGCACACGATTGGGGACAGGGAGGGCTACTACGGCGCGGCGACGCGCGACGCGGTGGTGGCCTTCCAGAAGGCGCGCGGCCTCGGCGCGACCGGGGTCGTAGATCGGCAGACCGCCGATGCGTTGAACGCCGAAGTTGCTCGCCAGTCAACGCCGCCGGAGAAGGGCGCGCAGGGGCAGGGCGCAGCGCCGCAAGCGAACGAGCAGGCCGACAAGACGGTTAGAATCGTGGGGCGCGTCATCAACCGGCGGACGGGGCGCGGCGCGTCGGGCGTGCGCGTGGAGACGTGGCATAAGGAGCGGCTCCTCGGTTCCGGCGTCGCCCTGACCGATGCCTCCGGCGCGTTCAGCATTAACCTCAAGAAGTCGGACTTCCAGCAGCCGGGCAGCGGCGGCGGCGCACCTCCCGGCGACGACAAGCCGAAGAAAATCTATCGTGGGTTCTACTTCAAACTCTTCCGCGGCACGACGCCCATCACGGTCGAGAAGAAGGCCGTGGATTGGAAGAGGACGGAGGAGGGCGTAGAGGTCACCATCACCGCCGATGTACCGGCAGAGTTCGTCGTTAGCGGTCAGGTGCGCGCCGTTGACGGGAGCCTGCTCGCGGGCGCAACGGTGCGCGCGTCTGATAGAGACCTGCGAACGGAGCAGCCGCTCGGCGAAGCGGTGACAGACCCCGAAGGCAGCTACGAGATCGAGTACTCGGCTGACCAGTTCGCCCGCGCCGAGAAGCGAAGCGCAGACCTGCTGGTGCGCGTCTACAACGCGTCGAACGTCGAGCTGGTCAATTCAGGAATCATCTTCAACGCGAGGCCGGTCGAGACTGTAGACCTGCTGGTGGGCGGTGGCCGGTACCTCGGCCCGTCGGAGTACGAACTGCTGCTCGCGGAACTCACGCCGATCCTCGGCACGCTCACCCCCGCCGACCTGCGGGAGGACGCGGAGTTTCAGGACATCACCTTTCTGGAGAACGAGACCGGCATCGAGCGCGAGCAACTCAACTTCCTGCGCGCCGCCGCCACGCTTGCGGCCACCACGCAGTTGCCAGCCGCAGCCCTCTACGGCCTCTTCCGGCAGAAGTTCCCCACCGAACTGGGCGAGTTGCTCAAGCACGACCAGACCGCGTATCGCAAAGCGTTCGATAGCGCGCTCAAGGATAATCTCATCCCGCTCGGACTCAGGGCGTCGCTTGAGGACATCCTCGCGCGCCTCGAACAACTGAAGCTGGAGCGCGCGCTCGACACCGCGCCGGTACTGGGCGCGACGCCCGTGCGGGACGTGCTCGCCACCACGCTCACGACGCCGGAGAAGCAGCAGACCTTCTTCGAACTCTACGCGAACGTCGAAGGCCCCATCTCGGAGTTCTGGGAGTCGCTGCGCGAACACCCGGAACTCGGCGGCGACGTCGCGGCGTTGCAGACGACCTTGCGGCTCGGCTTCCTCACGCACAATCACGTCCCGCTCGTGCAGCGCCTTCAAGGCGCGCTCTCAGATGGGACACTCGCGCGGGCGAAGTCGGCGGCGCGCGGCGCGCGCGCGACGATGTTACCGATCAGCGATTTGAGCGACCTCGCCATGCTCGACCAGGACGACTGGCTCGGACTCATTCAAGGGGATGGAGAAGCTGAGCCTATCGGCTTCCCGGAGCTGACGCCCGGCCAGACCGACGAGGAGAAGGCGGCCTACTACGCGAGCACGATCACGGCGACAGTCGAGGCCGCCTTCCCGACGCAGTTCGTGGCGAGCCGCGCGGCGGAGAGCGGCGAAGAGGGCGCGGGCGACCTCGGCCTCTTCTTCGAGAACAACCCGCAGTTCGACATACGAACGACGCGCGTTGACGCCTATCTTGCCGAGAACCCGGGCGCGCTCGAAGGCTTGTCAGACCCGGAGGTCGCCGTCGCGGCACTGAATCGCATGCAGCGCACCTACCTGCTCGCCGGTGACTACTCGGGGATGCGTGCGCTGCTCGATGACGGGCTCGACTCGGCGCGTGCCATCAGCCGCGTGCCGATGCAAGACTTCACGACCCGGTACGCCGCGAGCCTCGGCAGTTCTGTCCGGGCGGCGCGGGTCTATCAAAAGGCGCGCCGGTCGGCGGCGACAGCCGTCGCGCTCTACGCGAAGTTCGGCGCCGCGCTCAACTCCACGCAGGTCGCGGCAGTGCCCCCACCTGCGGCGCAGGACGGGGCAGACGCGCGCCGCCTTGCCGCCGGAGACGGCGCGCGCGGTCTCGCCGCGCAGGCCGCGACGCTTCCCGATTGGGCTGCCCTGTTCGGCTCACAGGCTCTCTCCTTCTGCGAGTGCGAACACTGTAGCTCCGTCTATAGCCCCGCAGCCTACCTCGTGGACATCCTGAACATGCTCAGGAGCCGTCCGCCGGACGCTTCCGGCAAGACGCCCGCCGACGTGCTTTTCGCCAGACGACCGGACATCAGGGAGATCGAGCTTTCATGCCAGAACACAAATACGGTTCTCCCTTACGTTGACCTCGTGAACGAACTGCTGGAGGCAGAGGTGTCGCCGGCCACGTCGCTGCCGGCGCGTGCGCGACAGACCACCAAGACGACAGCCGAACTCCTCGCATTCCCCGAATACATCAACCTCGGCCACGACGATGGAGACGGCCACGTTGATGGTGCCTACGACCTTCTCGCGCGCGCGACCTACCCCTGGGGGCTCCCCTTCGATCTCTGGTGGGAGGAAGTGCGTGGCTACTTCGAGCACCTCGGACTCAAGCGCGAGACGCTGATGACGGCGTTTCAGACCACGGCCTCCGATTCGGACGAAGGCGAGCCACAGTCGCCGTCCGACATAGACATCGCCGCCGAGCACTTGGGGCTGACCAGCGCCGAGCGCGCGACTATCACGACGACAGACACAGACGCGGCGCAGGTGGCCGCCGACTGGGGCGTCGGCAGCCTCGACGAAGTGGACTTCAGCAACGTCGCGGTTCTGCTCCGCCGGTCGGGGTTCACCTTCGAGCAGTTGGAGGAAGTGCTCGCGACCGAGTTCATCCGGCAGGAGTTGGGTGAGGGCAGCTATCAGATCGCGCCCGCGCGCCCAGAGGATGCCGGGACGTGCGACACGACGAAGCTGTTCGTCGTGCCCGCGCCGACCGCCGCGACGCTCGACCGTCTACACCGCTTCGCCCGGCTGTGGCGCAAACTCGGCTGGGACGTGCAGCAGTTGGATCGCGCCATGTCCGTGCTTGGGGCGTCCGTTTTGGATGACGAACTTCTGCTCGGCCTGTCGCGGATCAAGCAACTCGCAGCCGATCTCAGACAACCCGTCGGCAGGGTGCTGGATTTGTGGACTGCCGCGCAGCCCGACCGCGAAGTGCTCTCAAGCGCGCTGGGCATCTCGCCCGATGACCTGCGCGCGATGAGCGTCCTGACCGGCATTGACCCCTTCTCCGATCCGGCGGCCACGGCTGAGTTCGCGGCGCGTGTGCGCGGGGTGAAGCGTTCGCCGTTCGACTTCGCACGGCTCAGGTACTTGTACCTCCACGAAACGGCGGGCGACCCGTCCGCGCCGCTCGTGGAGGACGTGATCCTTCTGCTCAAGGACATTCAGGACGGGCTGGCGCGCATCGCGGCGGAGACGGCCATGCCGCCCGCGCCCACGCGCGAACTCCTCGGAAGGAGACTCGCCACCCTCTACAACGCGCGTCAGGTCGAGGCCGCGCTCGCCTTCATCGACGGCGTGCCGCTCGACACAGAGGCGAACCGCTCGCTCGTGCGGCTGCACTTCCCCTTCGCCGACCCGGCCTCCGCCTATGCCGCGCTCCTCCCCACGACCCCGCCGCAAGACCCTGCGGCTTACCGCGCGGCGGCTGTCTCCTTCCTGCTTCGCGCCCTGCTCGCACACCTGCGCGCGAGCCAGAGCGAGGGTTTGATCAAGCAGACGCTCGGCGGCGCGCTCGGCATCGACAGCGCGCTCGCCGGACTCCTGCTCGGCTCCGTGCTCAGGTCGCAGACCGATGCGGCGTCGCCCGCGATCAGCGACTACCTTTCGCTGCTCGGCAACGGCGTCAACGCGACCTACTTTCCAAACCTCGACCTGACGGGAGACGGGACGGCGAAGGTCGAGCCAGCCATTGACTTCTCGTGGGGATCGGCTCCGCCCGACCCGTCCATTGACGGCCTCTTCAGCGCACGCTTTCAGGCGCGGCTCTTTGCCCCCGGACGCGACGGCTACACGCTGTCCGTCAGGACGAGCGGCGGCGTGCGCCTGAAGCTCGCCGGTCAGTCCGCCGCCATCATTGACGAGTGGGACAACGAAGCCCCGGCGGAGTTCAGAAGCCCTGCGCCCCTCCGGCTCGCCGTGCCGGGGCAGTTCCACGATCTCATCGTGGAGTTCAGGCAGGCTTCGCCGGATGCGTTCCTGCACCTCTCCTGGGACGGCCCGGCGTTGCCGGAAGAGATCGTACCGTCGCGCCGTTTCTTCAACGGCGACGGGCTGCCGTCGCTCGCGCCAATTCTCAAATCGTTCCTCCTGCTGCGGAAGGCCGCGCTGCTGGCCGCGACGTTCAAAATCACGAGCAGGGAGCTCGACCACCTCGTCGCGCACGCGGAGGACTTCGGCGATTTAGACCTGAACGCGCTTCCCACAGATGCGAGCGGCTTCGACCCGGCGCTGTTCCGGCAGTGGGAGCGTCTGCGCGACCTGTTCGAGTTGCGGGACGGTTTGCAGCGCGGCAACATCGATCTGTTCGACCTGTTCGCGGCGGCCTCGGAAGGGCGTCCCGTCGCCGACTTGAA
>DASPJG010000204.1:0-3589 GCA_035628755.1 Pyrinomonadaceae bacterium | reverse complement strand
AAACGCACCCGCAGGTGGAGCGCGTCCATTACCCCGGCCTCGAATCGCACCCGCAGCACGAACTCGCGCGCGCGCAGATGAGCGGCTTCACCGGCATGTTGGCGTTGGAAGTGCGCGGCGGTTTCAGCGCAGCGGAAAAGTTTATGGGTGCGCTCAAGTTGGGCGCGCGTGCGGCGAGCCTCGGCGGTTACGAAACGCTCGTCGTGCATCCGGGCGCGATGTGGGGGCTGCAACTGACGAGTGAACAACGCGCCGCAATGAGCATCGGCGACAACCTCGTGCGCGTCTCCGTCGGGCTGGAAGATGAAGTTGACCTCCTCAAAGATTTCGCGCAGGCGTTGGACGGCCTCACGGAGTAGTGCCGGAGAACAGTGTGAGAGAGTGTTGTGGGAATTAAGCATCGCCCCGGACGGAGAGAAACGCTTTGAGAAAACTACGCTATCAACTCGTTGATGTCTTTACCGACCGGCAGTTCGGCGGCAACCCGCTGGCGGTTTTTACGAACGGGCGCGGCATCCATGCGGAGAGGATGCAGGCGATTGCCAAAGAGTTGAATTTGTCGGAGACGACATACGTGTTGCCGCCGGACGACGCCGCGAACGACTACCGCGTGCGCATCTTCACGCCGGGTAAGGAACTGCCGATGGCTGGCCACCCCACGGTGGGCACGACCTTCGTGCTCGCGCGCGAGCACCTGATCGCGCAAGGTGCGGACGGCGCGGAGACGGAGATCAAACTCGAAGAGGGCGTCGGCACGATCCCCGTCCGCATCGAATGGCGCGAGGGCGCGGCGCGCTTCATCGAGATGCGCCAACCGCTGCCGACCTTCGGGCCGCGCGTCGAAGACTTGAGGGCGGTGGCGGAGATGTTGTCAATCGAGCCGGGAGAGATCGAGGCGACGAATTTGCCGCTGGAGATCGTCTCGTGCGGCGTGCCGTTTCTCTACGTGCCAATTCAAAGTTTGCGGGCGGTGCAGAACATCAAGTTCCGTGTGGACGTGTGGGAGAGCAAACTCAAAGATGCCGTCCCGCCGGAGGTGTTCGTCTTCACGCGTGAGGTGGAGTTTGCGGATTCCACCGTGCACAGCCGCATGTTCGCGCCCGGCATGGGCATCTGGGAAGACCCCGCGACGGGCGGAGCGAGCGGCCCGCTCGGCTCTTATCTTGTCCGGCACGGCGTCGTCCGGTGCGACGGTTGGGCGGACATCACGAGCGAGCAGGGGATCGAGATGGGGCGTCCGAGTTTCATCAAGATCAGGATCGCGTGCGAGGGCGAAGAGATCACGGACGTGCGCGTCGGCGGCGAGTGCTGCTTCATGGGCGAGGGCTATCTTGAGATTGAAGATTAGCCGCGCCCGCTGTGAAGCCTGACCGGGTTGGACGAAGACGTTGCGCCCGCGCGGATGGGAGTCTCTATGAAAACGATCCGGGTGGCCTTGTTGCAGATGACGGGCTGCGGCTTCGAGAGGGAAGCGAGCCTCGCCAAAGGCGAAACTTTTTGTCGCCGCGCTCGCGCGCTCGGAGCCGACATCGCCCTGTTCCCGGAGATGTGGAGCACGGGGATGACTTTCTTCGACGCGACGCGCGAGGGCGACCGCGCGCGTTGGCAGGCGCAGGAGGCCATCGGCCAAGACGATCCGTTCGTCACACACTTTCGCCGTCTCGCCGTCGAACTGAACATGGCGATTGCTCTGACCTACCTTGAACGTTGGGAGGGCGCGCCGCGCAACTCCGTCTCGCTGATCGACCGTCGCGGCCAGATCGTGTTGACCTACGCGAAGGTTCACACGTGCGAGTTCGACATCGAGTGTGCGCTCACGCCGGGCGATGCGTTTCCGGTGTGCGCGCTTGCGACGGAACAGGGCGACGTGAAGATCGGGTTCATGATCTGTTACGACCGCGAGTTTCCGGAGAGCGCGAGGATGCTGATGCTTGGCGGCGCGGAACTCATCCTCACGCCGAACGCGTGTACGCTGGAATCTCACCGCCTGATGCAGTTCAGGACGCGCGCTTATGAGAACATGGTGGGCGTCGCCATGACTAATTACGCCGCGCCGCAACTCAACGGCCACTCGGTCGCTTATGACGCGGCGGCTTTCCACGCGAACGAAGAGCCGCGCGACACGCTCATCATCGAGGCGGGCGAGCGCGAGGACGTGTACGTCGCCGAGTTTGACATGGACGCGCTGCGCGCCTACCGCGCGCGTGAGACGTGGGGCAACGCTTATCGCAGGCCACGTCTTTACGGGATGCTCACCGCCGAAGAAGTGTCGCCGCCATTCGTTCGCCCGGACGCGACGAGATGACCGGATATTTCGCCGCACCGCACACGAGGCGACGCCGCGCAGTTGATGTGAATTTGATCTCGCCAGTGGCGGGAATGTTAGTTCGCCGTCTTGTCAGCCGCAGCAGCCGGAGTCGAATCCAATGAGCACAGTACGCGTCGCTTTAATTCCCGAACCCCGCGCGCCCGTCGAGGTGCGCGAGGTGGCGGAGCCGGAGTTGGAACAAAACTCCGCGCTGCTGGAAGTGGAACTCTCGGAGGTGTGCGGCACGGACGTGCATTTGCAGCAGGGACGGCTGGCGGGCGTGCCTTACCCGCTCGTCCCCGGCCACGTCTCGGTCGGGCGGCTCGGCAAGGTTCGGGGAAAGTTGCTGGACATCGAAGGGAAGCCCTTCGCGGAAGGCGACCGCGTGACTTTTCTCGACGTGCATCTTACCTGTCACGCCTGCTGGCATTGTCTCGTCGCCAAGTCTTCGACGCGCTGTCCCCGCCGCAAAGTTTACGGCATCACTTACGGCCTTGCCGACGGCCTCTCCGGCGGCTGGGCGGAGAAGATTTATCTCAAGCCCGATACGCGCTGCATACGCCTCGGCGATGCGGACGCAGAGACGTTCATGGCGGGCGGCTGCGCGCTGCCGACCGCGCTGCACGCGGTGGAACGTGCGGGCGTGGAGATCGGCGACACCGTGCTCGTTCTCGGCAGTGGCCCCGTCGGGCTTTCCTCGGTCATCTTCGCCGTGATGCGCGGCGCGCTCCGCGTGCTCTGCATCGGCGCGCCCGCCGCGCGGCTTGAGACGGCGCGCGCGGTCGGCGCGTCTGCGACGCTCGACATCGAGACGCACGACGAACAACAACGCATCGAATGGCTGCTCGGACAGACCGGCGGGCGCGGCGCGGACGTGACCATCGAAGCGACGGGCGCGCCGGCAGCGGTGGCGCAGGCGATGCGTTACACGCGCGACGCGGGGAGAGTGTGCGTCGTCGGGCAGTACACGGATCACGGCGAGGTCTCGTTCAACCCGCATCTCGACCTCAACCGGAAACACCTCGACATGCGCGGCTGCTGGGGTTCGGACTTCTCTCACTTCTATCGCGGCGCGCAATTGATGGCCGACGCGGCGCGCTCGCGCCCGTGGTCGCTGATAAAACTCGAACGCTACGGCCTCGCACGCGCAAACGATGCGCTCGCCGATGTCGCCTCGGGCAGCGTCGTCAAGGCGTTGATCGATCCGAACATTCACTGACACAGGCCGCCTTCGACAAAATTGCGGGCGTCTCGCGCGGGAGGAGTCGCCGCGATGGTTCG
>DASPJG010000203.1:0-6154 GCA_035628755.1 Pyrinomonadaceae bacterium | reverse complement strand
TGTTCGCAGGCCAGCGACATAGACGCGCGCTCGGACATTTACAGTTTAGGCATCATCCTTTACGAGATGCTCGTCGGGCATGTGCCATTCACGGGCGAGTCGGCGACAGCCATCATGTTGAAGCACCTGCAGGAAGCCCCGCCTTCGGTGCTCGACGAGCGGAAAGATTTGCCGCCCGCGGTGGGCGAAGTCGTGGCGCGCGCGCTGTCGAAACTGCCAGACGAGCGGCAACAGAGCGCGGGCGAACTGGCCGAAGCTCTCGCCAACGCCGCAGCCGACAAATCGGACGCGCTCGCAACCGGGGCGGCGACGAGCGAAAATGCGCAGCCCGGTGTGGTCAACACGAATCGCATCGTTGTCGCAACCGCGCCGTTGGAGGCGCGCGCGACCGCCAGTACCGAAGCGGACGAGGCGACGGTCGTGCATCCGCGCGAGCAGTCTTACGTCGCCGATGAGCCTGAGCTTTTTGAGACGCCGCCGCCCGCCGCGAGCTTCAACCCGTGGCGCATCATGATCCCGGCTGCCGTCCTGTTAATCGCGCTGCTCGGCGTCTTCTTCGCCTACCAGCGCAACTCCGGTTCAACTCCCGCGAATGATAACTCGCAACCGCTCGTCGCCGACCCCAACGCCTCGCCCGTGCAACCGGGCGCGTCGCCGACGGGCGCGGGAGAAAGTAACATCACGCCGGTAGCCGACACGCCGACGCCCGCCAGCACGACCGGGGAAACCTCTTCGGGCGGAGAGGGCACGACCGTCAACCCGAACCCCACTGCTACGCCCGCGCCCACGGCAACGCCCACGCCGGACAACGCAGAGAACAGCAATACCCCGGAAGAAGAGGAGGAGGAACCCGAACCGGAGCCGACGCCAACGCCGCGTCGCAACCCGACTCCGCCCCCGGCGAGGACTCCGACGCCGGACGACCCGCCGCCGCCTTCTCCGAGAGCGACGCCGCCGCCCGATCTGTCGGCGCCCGCGTCAGACCCGCCGCCGCCACCATCCGGCAACGACCTGTCAAACCCGGCGGCGCGAGATACACTCATTCAAGATGGCGCGCATCCTCTGCTCGTCGTCAAACTTTAACGCAACTTCTAACACGTAGCAGGGAAGCGCGAAGTCGAGAGCGCGGAGTTTGACCGCGTCTTTCGCCGTCGTCAGCAACGCCCGCGCGCCGCGCCGCACGGCTTCGCGCACGCAATCGTCAACGTCGCGTTGCGTATAGACGTGATGATCTGTGAACGCGCGCGTGTAATCGAGCGCGAGACCTTCACCGCGCGCGTGTGCGAAGAACGCCTGCGGGTTTCCGATGGCGCAGAACGCCGCGAGCGGCTGCGGGATGAGTGCGTGCGCCGTCTGCGGCAGTTCGTTCGTTTCGAGCGCGCCGCCCGTCGTTTCAATCGCTGTGGTGACGAGCGGCGCGATACGTAACGTGGCGGTGCGCGTCACGAGCACGGGGCGACCGCCGCTCAAACTCGCGGCGCGGGCGCGCAAGTCTTCCACGTCTCCACCGGCTTCGGCGCGCGTGATGACGATTACATCGGCGCGACGCATCTCGCCGAGCGGTTCGCGCAGACGCCCGCGCGGAAGCTGTCGCCCGCCGCCCCACGGGTCGGTCGCGTCGAGCGTCAGGATGTTCAAGTCGCGCGCGATGCGCAGGTGTTGGAATCCGTCGTCGAGGATGAACACCTCGCTACGCAGATTCTCCAACGCCCACCCGGCTGCCGCGACCCTGTTCGCATCGCTCACGACGGCGACGTGAAGCCCGCGCAAACTTTCCGCCAGCAAAAGCGGTTCGTCGCCCCCCTCGCGCGCCGTCGCCAGCACGCGTTCGCCATCCGAGACGACAACGCGCTTCCCCGCATCGGCGCGCCCGTAGCCGCGCGTGAGTATGCAGACGCGCCGCCCCTCGCCCGCTGCCGCGCGCGCCAGCCATTCGACGAGCGGCGTCTTGCCCGTTCCGCCCGCCGTGATGTTCCCGACACTCACGACCGGCGCGGCGACGCGTTCGACCGCCAGCACGCCCGCGCGATAAAGTGCGCGCCGCGCGCTCCCCGCCGCGCCGTAGGCGACGCCGAGCGGTGCGAGCACGAAGTCAGGTAACTGAAGCATAGAAGGCAGGACTCGACGTGTCGTGTTGATCGCAACCCGGACGGAACCATTCAACCTTCACGCCTTACGTTCGAGCTTTGCGCCACTGCGTGAAAACGTGGTTCACGTAGCGGCGCAAAGAAAGGTGCGAAGGCGCAAAGAGGTAACACAAAGCCGCCAAAGAGAATGTAAGCGACTCCCGGTTAAAGTTAAGGCGATGGGAGCGTCTCGACTCCTGACTTAACTGACCTCTATCTTAACAGCGGCGCAAGAAGTTCGAGCGTGGCGTCCGTTGCGCCGCGATTCTCTTCGAGGGCGGCGCGGGCGCGTTCTCCGGTGTGGCGTCGCCGTTCGTCCGTATTTAACAACTCGCGGAAAATTTGTGCCAGCGCGGCGGGCGCGTCCGTTTCGCTGAGCGCGGGCAACTGCACGAGCGCATCGCGTTCGAGGAAGTCGCGCACGATGGAGGAGAAATTGAAGGTGTGCGCGCCGGTGATAATGCAGCGGGCGGCGGCAGCGGGTTCGAGCACGTTGTGCCCGCCGGTCGGCGCGATGCTGCCGCCGACAAAGACGAGCACGGCGAGCGGGTAGATGCCGCGCAGTTCGCCGATGCTGTCGAGCAAGACGACATCGCAAGCGCGGTCGTCGCCTTGCGGTGGACTCGAACGGCGCGCCCACGAGAGGCCGCTCGCTTCGACGAGGGCGGCGACCTCGTTGAAGCGTTCGGGGTGGCGCGGCGCGACGAGCAGGCGCGGACGCTGGCTCGTTGCCAGCGCGGCGCGCGTTCGCTGAAATGCGTCGAGCAAGACCGCTTCTTCGGGCGCGTGTGTGCTGGCGGCGACGATAAGTGGCCGCTCATCGTCGAACGCGAAACGCTCGCGTAGTTCGGTCGTGATAGCCTGCTCGCCCGTGTCCGTGTCAGCGTCGAATTTGATGTTTCCAGAGACGCGCGTGCGTTCGGGCGGAAGTCCGAGGGCGCGGATTCTTTCGGCGTCGGCCTCCGTCTGCATCAGGGCGAGCGTGAGCGTGCTGACGACGCTCTTGATGAAGCCTCCCAAACGCCTGTAGCCCTTAAAAGACTTCTCGGAGATGCGCCCGTTGACGAGCGCGACGGGCACGCCGCGCCTATGGCATTCGCGCAAAAAACGCGGCCACAGTTCCGTCTCCATGATGAGCACGAGCGAGGGTCGGAGCTTGCGCAGGGAACGCTGCACGCTCCACGCCCAGTCGAAGGGGAAATAAAAAACTGCGGCTGCGTCGTCGCGGAAAACTTCGCGCGCCAGCCTTTGCCCGGTGAGCGTCGTGGTGGAGACGACGAGCGCGTGAGAAGGAAAGCGTTCGAGCAGTGCGCGCGCCAGTGGCCGTGCGGCCTGCGTCTCGCCGACCGAGACGCAATGCAACCAGACTATCCTGCGCCCGCCCGCATCAACCTCCGGCACGCCGCCCAACCGCTCGCGCAACCCGGCCACGTATTTCCCGTGACGCAGCGCATCGAGCAGAAACAGCGGCAGCAGCGCGAAGATGGCGAAGGTGAGAAGGAGGCTGTAGAGAACGTACACGGAGTTTCAAGTTTCAGGTTTCAGGTTTCAGGTTAGAAGCCTCTGACTTGAAACCCGAAACCTGAAACTCGAAACCGAGGCGTTACTTTGCCCGCTCGATGTAGCGGCCTTCCGTCGGGTCTACGCGGATGCGGTCGCCTTCGTTGACGAATGGCGGAACGGTGACGGTCACGCCGTTTTCGAGCGTTGCGGGTTTATTGACGTTGGAGACGGTCGCGCCTTTAAGCGTTGGTTCGGTGCGCGTGACGGTGAGTTCCATCGAGGGCGGGAGGGTGATGCCGATGGGCTGGCCTTCATGGAACTCGGCTTGGATGCGCATGCCGGGCATAAGCCACTGCGCCATGTCGCCGAGGTCTTCTTCGGTCAAAGCCGTCTGCTCGTAGTTCTCCGTGTTCATGAAATGGTGCTGCGAGCCGTCCGAGTACATGTACTCCATCTCGTGCTGTTCGAGCGAAGCCTTGTCCACCGTGTCGGAGGAGCGGAAGCGGTGCTCGAAAGACGCGCCGGTGCGCAGGTTGCGCATTTTCGTCTGCACCATCGCGCGGAGGTTGCCGGGCGTGTGGTGACGAAAGTCAATCACCTTGCACAGGTTGCCCTCGAAGATAATTACCATCCCGCGCCGGATTTGTGTTGCTGGAATCGCCATGAAGTTTTCTTGCTCCGTATCGAAAAAATTTACCCGCTGAGAGGACACGCGGCGCACGGCTGGAAATTATGCCGTGTCGCAAACTGCGTAGTCTAGCGAGCGTCCACACGCTTTGTCCAGCCGTGAAACGGGTCGAAACAGGGTGATCGAAGCGATCTCAGTCGCTCGCTCCCTCGCCGCCTCCGGCTTCCAATTTGAAATAAACTTCCAGCGTCACCTGATACTCAAGCCGCCCCTGTTGCAGCCCGCCGCGCTGCTCCTTGACGATGAACCAGGAGAGATTGCGCAACGACTGCCGCGCGCGCCTGACCGCCACCTCGATGGCATGACTGAAACTCTCGTCGGATGTCCCGACCATCTCGACGCCCTTGAAAACACTCTCGCCCATATGGAATCTCCTTACAAAACTTCGGATCGGATTTAAGACGTTATGTAAGGCATGAAATCATGGGAGGTTGAGCGTGTCAAGGAAGTGCTGGCAGCCTGTTGGCCGCAGTCCGTTGTTTGTGATTGTGTGTGCAGGTTACTAAGACCGGATCGCACAACTGGCGACGGGTGAATTAAGAACGGGCGAGCAACTCGCAAACGTTACCGGTTGGTAACGCGTGCTTGCTGTTCGCCCGTGCTTAACGGAGGAGCCCACCTTCCTGCCTGTAATAACGGCGCGAGGAAGAGAAAGTTCCAAAAAATACTGTCGCGATATGTTGCTTTCAGGCGGCGCGGGCGGATGGAGGCTGCGTGCGGCGTTGGCGCGCGACGCGGTCGAGCCATTCCTGAGCCTCTTCAAAGAGGGGGTAGCGTTCCTCTTCGGCGAGGAAGGCTTTGGTGTGCGAAAAACGACGGCCTTTGACGACGCGCGCCGGATGCTTGATGTGCAGCATCTCGTGGTAAAGGATGTATTCGACAAACCACTCGGGCACGTCGGGCGCGTCGAGAGTCTTGCTGATGACGATGGTATTGTCAGAGGGGTCGTGATGGCCGAGAATGCGGCGCGTGCGCCGTTGCGACCAGGCGAGCGTGGGCTTCTCTATTTCGTCGTCGAAGTAGCGACGATTGAGGCGCGCGAAGAGGCGGTCGAGGTTATGGTAGTTGCCGCGCGACGTGGAGACCGTCCGACGGCCTCGGCGGCGGCGCGCGATGTCGGAGGCGCGTTGCACCTGCGGCGAAATTGCGTAGTCGCGATAGACGCGCTCGTGAACCTGCGGCGTCGGGCGGCGGAGCAGTTTGGCGACCAGAATAAAGGCGAGCGCGCGTTGCACGTTGGGCGGCGCGTCGCTAAAGATGTCGGAGATGCGGACATAAATGCGTCCCGCGCGCGAGCGGATGGTGTGGTTCAGCCCGGCGTAGGGGTAGAAACGAACCTCTATTTCAGGCGTCGGGTGATGACGCTCAAGCTGCCTGAAGGCGTCCACGAAAAGCGGGCTGAGATGTGTCTGCGCGGCTGACATAGGAAAATTAAGTTCTGCGCTGACGGTTAACGGGTTGAAGGCGAACCAGAGCGACTGCGGAACCGGCGGAGACTTGACGAAAAAACTTCAATCCGAAGCCCTTGCCGGAGAAGGCTGCTGATGTCGAGCGCAACCCTATATTACGAGCGCACCGGCGGGGCGTCAACGATGCGCTCCGCGCCCGCCGCTAAGCCTTTTTAAAGCATCAATTGGGAGGGGAGAACGGTTTGCGGACAGTCAGAGAGCCGCGCACGACACGAATTAAGTCTATTGCATTGAACGATTTAGCTGTTAAGGGCGGATCGGCTGCGTTTTTGCGACGCTAACTCTTGTGAAATCTACAGATTGGGTTACGCGGCGGGCGCGGCCTGTCTCAAATGCGCCGTCTGCGGCACGCGATTGCGCCCCGTTTC
>DASPJG010000202.1:0-2721 GCA_035628755.1 Pyrinomonadaceae bacterium | reverse complement strand
CATCCCGCGCAACCAGCCGCCAACCGTGAACGCCGGAGCGGATCAAACGATCCAACTGCCGAACTCGGCCACTTTGAGCGGCGCGGTGAGCGACGATGCCCTGCCCCGCAGCTCGACCCTGACCACCACTTGGAGCGTGGTGAGCGGCGCGGGCGCGGTCAACTTCTCCAACCCCGACCGCACCGAGACCACGGCGAGTTTCGCAGCCCCCGGAACTTACGTGCTGCGCCTGACGGCCTCGGACACGGAACTGACCGCGTCCGACGACCTGAGCATCACGGTGCTGCCGAGACCAAACCGCCCGCCGCAGATCACGAGCGCGCCGGTCACGGAATTCACAGTCAATGCCGCCCCTCAGGGCGTGAGCCTGCCGGTCAGTCTCGCACCGTGGACGGTTCAGCAGTTCGGCAGCGGCGGCGCGGTCTGGGAACAAAACGCGACGGGCGATAGCGTGATCCAGCTTCACAATTCAGACCCGGCGATGCTCCTCAGCGATTTCAACCTGAGCAACGGGGAGATGGAGGGAACGTGGCGCGTCGACACGTCGAGCGACGACGACCTGATGGGCTTCGTCTTCGGCTATCAAAACTCCGGTCAGTTTTACCTCTTCGACTGGAAGCAATCCGATCAGCCCGACGGCCTCGGTTTCGCCGAGCGCGGCATGAGCCTCAAGGTCTTCAACGCCCCGACGCCCCCCGACGGTGCGGACTTCTGGCCGACCGCAGGCAATGGTGCGCGCGTCCGCACGCTTTATCACAATACCATCCCCTGGAATGATCACACCGAGTACGGGTTTACGCTCCAGTTCCGCCCCGGCCAAATCAAGATCGTCGTCAAGCAGGGCGACACCGTGCTCGCCGATTTCACCGTCAACGACACCACCTACGCGGATGGCCGCTTCGGTTTCTACAACTACTCGCAGGAGCGCGTGCGGTACTCCGGCTTCCGTCGCACGTCGCTCGCGCAGGGCACGTACACCTACGACGTGGAGGCCACAGACCCCGACAACGATGCGCTGACCTACTCGCTCGACACCGCGCCCAATGGCATGACCATTGACCCGGCGACCGGCCTCATCAGTTGGCCGGTGTCGCCGCACGAAGCGGGCGAGCATCAGGTCGTCGTGCGCGTGCAAGACCCCGATGGCGCGTTCGACACGCAGAGCTACACGCTCACCATCATCGCCCCGAACAAAGGCGCGGCCTTCAAGGTCTACACGCTAAACGCTGACTTCGACGAGGGCAGCTACATCAACGTTACACGCAACACGCCCGACCAACTGCAACTCGACGAAACTGCCCGCACACTCAATTTCATCTGGGTGGCCGTCTCGTCGAAGGGCACGGTCGTCAAGATTGACACCGAGACGGGAGCAGTCCTCGGCGAGTACTTCACTTCTCCGAACGGGCAGCCGCGCAATCCCTCGCGCACGACGGTTGATCAAAACGGCAACGTCTGGGCAACGAACCGCGACGGCAACAGCGTGCTCCACATCGGCCTCGTTGAAAACGGCCAGTGCGTGGATCGCAACAACAACGGCGTGATCGACACCTCCACCGGCTTCGGCGACATCCGCCCGTGGACGAACGCGGGCGAGGCCGACACGAACGGCGGTGTCCGCACAGCGCAGGACGAGTGCATCATCCACTACACGAAGGTCAACTCCTTCGGCACGCGCCACGTCTCGGTCAACAAAGACAACGACGTATGGGTGAGCGGCACGGGCGGCCAGCGGTTCGATCTCATCGACGGCAAGACCGGCCTCATCAAGCGTTCCGAACCTTCCGTCGGCTTCGGCGGCTACGGCGGTTTGATCGATAAGAACGGCGTCATCTGGTCGGCGCGGTCGCTGCTCCGCTGGGACACCTCCAAGCCGCTCACCGGCCCAATAGGCGGCAACTGGCAAGGCTATCACCACGACAGCTACGGCCTCTGCATTGACAGCAAGGGCAACGTCTGGAACACGTCGCTGGGCGGCAATGTGATCCATAAGTTCGCGCCCGACGGCACGCATCTCGGCTCGTTCGGCCACGGAGATTTCTGGGCGCAGGGTTGCGTCGTAGATAAGAACGACGACGTGTGGGTCGCGCATTCTCTTTTCTCCCCCTCGGTCGGCCATCTGAAGAGTAACGGCGTGTTCGTCGGGAACATCCCACTTCCCTCCGGCCCGACCGGCGTCGCCGTGGACGCTAAGGGAAAAATCTGGTCGACGAATCACGACAGCGGCAACGTCTCGCGCATCGACCCGAACCTCGGCTCTATCGGCGCGGACGGCGTGACGCGCATCGGCGCGGTTGATTTCACGTCCCGCAACCTCGGCGGCATCCTCTACAACTACAGCGACATGACGGGCAGCACGCTGTCAGGCGCGCCGGATCAGGGCACCTGGTCGGCGGTCTTCGACAGCCAGATGGCCAGAGCGCAGTGGGGGCGCGTCGGCTGGACGGCGCGGGTCTGCGGCGACGGGCTGCTCGCCGTCTCAGTCGCCACCAGCGAAGACGGCACGACGTTCGGTCAACCCCTCGTCGTCGCAAATGGCGACGACCCGGAAGTTGCAGCCGGGCGTTACCTGAAAGTAATGGTCAGGTTCGAGCGCGCGTCGAGCGGCGAAAGCCCAGTCCTCTACGACCTCTCAGTCGGCACGGCAGGGTTCGAGTTGGAGACGCCCACGAACGTTGCGCCCGAAGTTGACGCCGGGACAGACCAGACGATCAACGGCGT
>DASPJG010000201.1:0-2850 GCA_035628755.1 Pyrinomonadaceae bacterium | reverse complement strand
GGCGAATCGTTTCGACCGTCGAGCGTCGAGCGCGAGATCGTCAAGGGCGACACCGTGCGCCTGCGAACGCTCGGCAAGACGGGCGTTGTCGAAAGAGTGGCGGGCGCGGACGCCGAAATCCGCATCGGCCACGTCCGGCTGCGCGAGAAACTCACGAACCTCGAACTGATGGAGCGCGCGCCACAGGCCAAACAGGAACAGGCGCGCGGCGGGGGAGGCAGCGGCGGCAGCGGCGGCGCGCAACTCGAACGCATGGCCGCCGCCGCGGCGCGCACCGCCGACGTGCGCCTCAATCGCTCGAATGATGAACCGGCGGCGGAACTCAATCTCATCGGGCGCACCACCGACGAGGCCGTCGACGCCGCCGACAAGTTTCTGGACGAGGCTTTCCTGAACGGCATCGCGCGCGTCCGCATCATCCACGGCCACGGCACGGGCGCGCTGCGCCGCGCCATCGCCGATTTCCTGCGCTCGCACGCGCACGTCGAAACTTTCGCCGCCGCCCCGCCCGATCAAGGCGGCGCGGGCGCAACCCTCGTCGAGTTGAAGCAATGAATCCGTAAACACCATGCGCTTCCCGCAGACATTCATTGACGATTTGAGACGGCAGGCCGACATCGTGCGCGTCGTGCAGGACTATGTCGCTTTGAAGAAGAAGGGCGCGAACTGGATGGCGTGCTGCCCGTTTCATCAGGAGAAGACGCCTTCGTTTTCGGTCAACCCGTCGAAGGACATCTTCTACTGTTTCGGCTGCCAGAAGGGCGGGAGCGTCTTCAACTTCGTGATGGAGATGGAGCGCGTGTCGTTTCCCGAAGCGATCAAGATCGTGGCGGAGAAGGTGAACATGCCGCTGCCGGAGATGCAGGAGGACAAGCGTTTTGAAGCGCGCCGCAAGGAAGCCGATGAGGTGGTGGAACTCAACTCGTGGGCGCTCGAATGGTGGGAGGGACAGTTAGGCGAAGCCAGCGCAGAGGCGCGCGCGGCGCGCGACTACGTCGAAGGGCGCGGCATCACGGACGAGACGCGCAAGACTTTCCGGCTCGGCTACGCGCCCGACAGTTGGGACGGCCTGTTGTCGTATCTCAAACGCAAAGGTGCGACGACGGGACAGATCGAGCGGAGCGGCCTCGTCGTCAAAAAAGAGGCGGGCGGATTTTATGATCGCTTTCGCGGGCGCGTGATCTTCCCCGTGCTCGACGCGCAGGGGCGCGCCGTGGCCTTCGGCGGGCGCGTGCTGGGCGCGGGCGAGCCGAAATATCTCAACTCGCCGGAGACGGCGGCCTACACGAAGGGGCGACACCTCTACGGCCTGCACCAGACGCGCGACGAGATCAGGCGCAAGAAGTTTGCGATTCTGGTCGAAGGTTATCTCGATCTGATCATCCCTTACCAGTTCGGCGTGCGGAACGCGGTGGCGAGTCTGGGCACTGCTCTGACGCCGGAACAAGTGGGCTTATTAGCACGGTTTGCGCGTAAGGTTGTAGTCAACTATGATGGTGATAGTGCAGGAATGAAGGCAGCAAGACGAGCATTCACCGTCTTTGAACCCTTCATCAAAGATGGTTTTGAAGTAAAAGTTCTTGTGCTGCCTGACAATGCTGATCCTGATGAGTTCATCAAAATGCATGGTCTTGGTGAATACAATAAGCGACGGGGTGAAGCTCCCTCACTAATACAATTCGTTATTGATTTAGCGTCTAAAGGGCGCAACTTACACCGCGCAACTGATAAAGCCGAGGCGGTTGAAGAGGTAATTCCTTTTATCCGTGCTGCTCCCAATTCAATACAGAAGCGCGATTACTTCGACTTGGCGATGTATGCGTTTCATATCGAAAACACTTTACGCAAAGAGATCTGGCAGATCGTAAAAGCAAAGCCAACTGGAACAGCTACCTCAAACGACGCTGAAATTAAACAGAGTATCGTGCGGGCGCAGAGCGCGCCGCCCACCGTCGCCGAGCAACGCCTGCTCGAACTGCTCATGCACGACGCCGAAGTGCGGCGCATCCTGTTGCCGCAGATCGTGCCCGAAGACTACGAGGATTTGCCGACGGCGGGCGTGTTTCGCGCGCTCGCGGAGATCGAAGCGGCGGGCGCGGAAGTCAGTTTCGACACGCTCGGCCAGCGCACCGAAGGCGACGCCGTCGCCGCCGACCTCGTGCCGCTCCTGTTGATGAGCGAACCCGTCGAGCGCGGCGCGGGCGAAGCGGCGGACGACGTGGTGGCGGAAGCCGAAAGCTGCCTGCTCACGCTGCGCCTGATGCGCGTCGAGCGGCGGCTGAAAGATTTGGCGATAGAGATCAATGCCGCCGAACGCGCGGGCGACCATGAACGGCGCGATGCGCTCGTGATGGAGAACTTGACCTGGACAAGGCGTCGGAGCGCGCTGCTGCCTCGCAACTAAAGCGGCGCGAAAAGAATTATGGTAAGCATGGGAGAGAAAGATCAGGACGACGTGGTGCAACGTCTGTTGGAGTTGGGCAGCGACAAGAAGTATTTGACGTTTGACGACCTCAACCGCGAGTTGCCGGACAGCGTCGTCTCGCCCGACGACATCGAGGACGTGCTGCAAAAGTTGGACGGCGCGAACATCATCGTCGCCGATTCCGACGAACGCCTCATCGAACAAGCCGCCCACTCCGCCACCGCCGTCTCATCGCCCGAAGACGAAGAAGCTTTGGACGAAGACGAAGTGAATCTCGACCTCTCGGCGGGCATGCTCGACAAGACGAACGACCCCGTGCGCCTCTACCTGCGCGAGATGGGCGTCGTCCCGTTGCTCACGCGCGAGGGCGAGGTCTCTATCGCTAAACGCATCGAACGCGGCCAGATCAAAACTCGCAAAGCCAT
>DASPJG010000200.1:0-6187 GCA_035628755.1 Pyrinomonadaceae bacterium | reverse complement strand
ACGCCGCGCGGCGGGTTTACTGTTTCCGGGGCGAATTCGCCAGGTGCTTCGTCGGGTCTTCCGTGACGCTGAAGTTCGGCGAGGCGAATTCCGTGGTATCGGCGGAATTTAAGCGGCGGGGTTCGGCGTCCGTCTCACGCCCGCCTATCGCCGCCGGGTTCACGCTCGACGCCATTTCTCTTCTCACAACTTCCACAATTTTCTTGCTGATGAAGATTCCGTTGATCATGATCCCGAGGCCGATGAGAAACGGAACCACAGCCGCGATCCAAATCCGGCTGAGAATCTCGCTTTCGTCCGGCGGCACTTGGCCGCTCAGGATCACGCCCCGCATGAAGAAGAAGAGAAAGATCGCCGCGCCGAGCCCGACGCACGAAGTGATGACGCCCGCCTTGATTTCGTTATAGCGCTTCACTTCCGGCGTCACGCCCTTCTCAAGCTCAAGCAGGTGCGTGCGTCTCTTGCGTTCCTCTTCCGACAGGAACATCTCTGCGACCCAAGTCTTGCTCCAATCGAACTTCTCGTCCACGGCGCGCGTTGCCACGGCCTGGCGCACGGCCTGCAAATTCGCCCCGCACAAATTACAGAACTTCAAATCCTCGCTTTGATTCGCACCGCATTGTGGGCAGAACATAGTCAACTCCTATCAATTCGCTTTCCCAAGATACGAAATTATAGGCCGAAGGTTCTTACTTTGGATAAACAATTTCATGCCGCCCTGACAGCCACACGACCGGACGCGAGAGCTTGAGAGACTTTCCCCAAAATGAAAGCGGCAGCCAGTTGCGGCTGCCGCATACTCTCGACGTGAACGGTCGGGACACACCTCCGGTCTGCCCTAGAAGCCGCTGTAGTCTATAAACCCCTTGTTAATCTGGTTGATCTTTCGTGCGTCGCGCTCGAAGACGCCGATGCCGTTGCGGGAGCCACCGTCGTTAGTGTTTCCCTCAATCGTCAGCAGGCGTCCGCCGGATGACTCCACCACCATGCCGGAATGCCCCAACGCGCTGCCCAAATCTATGACGAACAGAGAGCCGGGCTTGACGAGACCCGGGTTCGCCACCGCCTCCGCCCTCGTAACGCGTAAGACGCCCGGTTTTCTCCCCGCCCTGTTCCAGTGGTCGAGCACTCCGGCAGTCTTGATGTGCGGGTTTGCCACGCCCAGCGATTCAGCCGCCGCCTGATAGCAGAAATGCGTGAAGGCGACACACCAGGCGAAGCTGCCGTTGGCGGGATTGAGTCCGACGGCGCGCAAGTATCTGTCCACTTCGGGGCCGCGATTCGAGCCGAGCGGCCTTTCCCTGATGCCCACCTGCGTGGCGGCGAACTCAATCGCGCCCTTCACCAGCGAAGACGGCGCGGTGGAGGTTGATGGTATTGACTTGGAGCCAAACATCGCGCCCCAGGTGAACGAGCCGACTTCGCCATCAATGACCAGCGGACGACCGCTGACATCGGTGAAGCGAGATTGAAATAGTTTGACGGCGCGTTTCGTCCCCTCGGCGTCGAAGATGCCTGTTACTTCAAGCGGCCCGCAGCCTACTTCGTTCAGGCGGGTTTGAATGCTGGAGACGATCTCGCGATCCGGGTCGCCTGCTTTGATGACGCGTCCGGGAAAGGGTATGGCGACGACCTTTCCCAGTGGAGTGCTGACTGTTGATGGTGGCATGGTTTCTCCTTAGAAGGCGGGAATTTCAATCTAGCAGTGAAGCTGCTATGTAGTCAGGTTAAGGTTTTGTTCACCTGTCCCGGCAGGAACTCAGACTAAAACGAGGTGAACGATTGTGAGCGAGAATTCAACTGGCGAAGGGTTACGGCCCGACAGCAGATATGTGCAAAACAGGCGCGTAAGATAAGCCAGCCTATAGAGGAAAGCAAGATTTAAGTTGCGGGTAAATATCAAATAGACCCTGCGCCCAGTCCCTCCGGCGCAGCTCCGCTTTTATCCCCCTGCCTTACTCTACAAATTATATGTGGCGACAGCGCAAAACGTTTCAAGGGCGGCGCGCAACTCTCTCTGCTGGCAGACCGGAGATGCTTGCTGCAACCTGACCTGCTATCAAGGTTTATGATCCGGCGGCGGGAAATATTTCAGCATCCGACCGCGACGAAAAGGAAGCGTCACGCGCACGCGACGAAAACGCAGAGGCGTTCCGCCCTTCGCTTATGTACAGTCTTGCCACAATCACATCTTCAATAAGCATTCGCAACGCGTGCTGCCCGTTGGCGTGGCGTAGGTTTTCCCCATTTTCAGGCCGAAAGGCCACCCTTCGCAGCAAGATGCTTGGCGACCGTTACCGCGTGGAGTTTCAACAGATTTTCACCGACGACCCGCCCGGGCGTCCCCCAGTATTTCCTGCAAAAGCAACACTGCTGCCAATCCCTTATGTGTTCTTCATATGGGAAAGTTTGATTGACAAACTCTATTACTTGAATTTAACTTACCTGCCGTTGCAGTAGAAATTGAAGAGTCCCTCACAGGATTCCGCTGAACCTCACTCTTTCACGCTATCCAAAGGATCATGTTGCTCGCTCTACTCCAGCACCATTTTCCTAAAGTAGAACGCGGTCTGATGTGAAGTGCAGCCCCTCAGCACCAGACTCACTTGGTGCGATCTCGCTCAGCGCGGCACGACCTAGTTGCCGGCGCATCCTTATCCCGCATAGTTGATGAAACGTAATCGGCTCTCACCGCCTCTTACTTATTCGCTCCTGCTTCGGAACAACCTTCCGGCATGCTAAGCGCCCTATGTCGGCGCGCCTCTCGGCGAACGGGTCTTCACGCGGGTATGAAGAGGTGTTAGCCAAAGGCGGTCAGAGTCCTTACACAAGCAAATAAGGAAACCTTACAATGCATAAGAAAAACAGCCGACAGCCAGCCTCGGGCTGGCTCGTAACTTGGGTCATGGCTACAGTGTTGTTAATGGTGTTGCCGCCGGTCGCCGACGCCCAGTCAGCACTATCTTTTTGTTCTTCACGCGACAACCGCGCCAACTTCGACGGCGATTGCAAGACAGACATCTCCGTCTTCGAGCGGGGTACGGGGAACTGGCTCTCTCTCGACAGCAGCAGTGGAAACGCTAACTATGTGTCTTTCGCCTGGGGGCAAAGCGGTGACATCCCTGTACCCGGCGATTACAACGCCGACGGCAAAACCGACCGCGCCGTGTTCCGCCCGGGTAATGGCACCTGGTACGTCGCGACCAACACGAGCGGGTCGTCCTTCGCTGTGCAGTTCGGGAGCAGTGGAGACATCCCGGTAGCGCGCGATTACGACGGCGACGGTAAAACCGACATCGCTGTGTTTCGCCCCTCCGATACTACCTGGTACATCCTGAGAAGCACGGACAGCGGCGTGACTTATGTGCAGTTCGGGCTGAGTGGTGACCGGCCGGTGCCGGGACATTACGATAGCGACAACTATGCCGACGTTGCCGTGTTCCGCCCCTCGGATGCCACCTGGTATATCCGCCGGGCGGACGGTACGTTCTACAGCGTGGTGTTTGGCGTCACGAGCGACTTTCCGGTGCAGGCCGATTACGACGGCGACGGCAAAACCGATGTCGCCGTGTTCCGTCCAGGTGCCGGTTACTGGTACATTTTGAATAGCTCTAACAACTCATTTCAGAGCGTGCGTTGGGGAGAGAGCGGCGACCAGCCCGTGCCGGGCGATTACGATGGCGACGGCAGAGCGGATGTGGCGGTGCAACGCCCAGGCACGGGAGCATGGTACATACGTAACTGGCACACGCCCTGTGATTGGACTACGGGCACCTGTTCCGCCTTCTTCTTCTTCACGGGATTTCCGGTGCCCGCAGCATACCTGCCACTAATCTACTGGTAGTCTCTCGCAGTTATGTGAGCAGTTGCGCAGAAGGGGCATCTCCTTATGAGAGACGCCCCTTCTTAAATATTCCTTCTCGCTCCGACACCACGCGCTATTACTTGGATTAGCCCCGGCGAAAAAGTATTGATTTTTCTATGAGGAGAGCCTTCGCTCTCCCCGAACCACCTTTACCACTGATGAGGTACAAGGCTGGGCGCGCTTCGGCCTGCCACAGTCCTGCCACAGAAGAAAAACGGCGACCAACTTTGGTCGCCGCTAATTCTCGAATTGAATGGTCGGGGCGAGAGGATTCGAACCTCCGACCTCTCGGTCCCGAACCGAGCGCTCTACCAGGCTGAGCCACGCCCCGACAAACTGTGCTGGCATTCTAGATGCCCCGTGACATCATGTCAAACTTGCACATCGCCCGCCGCCTTGAGCCTCGCCTTCTCGCGCCTCGCTTTGAGGTACTCGAAGACCGGCGGCAGCAAGGACAGGGCGACGACGACGACGACGACTTTCTCGATATGATCTTCGAGCCTGATGCCGAAGGCGCGCTCGACCGCGCCGCCGAGGAAATACCCGGTCAAGATCATGCTGAAGACCCAGAGGAAACCGCCGACGACGTTGAACACGACGAATTGCCTGTAAGGCATCCGCGCCGCGCCCGCCACGATGGGCGCGAAAGTGCGCACGATGGGAACGAAGCGCGCGATGATGATCGTCTTCCCGCCGTACTTCTCGTAAAAAGCCTGCGCCTTTTCCAGATGGCTCGGTCGGAACAAGAGAGACTTCCGGCGCGAGAAGATACGGGGCCCCAGTTTAAGTCCCGAATAATATCCGACGGCGTCGCCCACGACCGCCGCGACAAACAACAGGCCGAGCAGCAGAGAGACGTTGAGTTTGCCGCTTGCGGCGAACAAGCCCGCCACCACGAGCAGCGAATCGCCCGGCAGAAAGAAACCCACGGCCAGCCCCGTCTCGGCGAAGATGATGAAGACCAGCCCCGCGTAAGTCAGCGGCAGCCCTTTCGTCGTCAAAAACTCGATGATGTTTTTGGGGTTGAGATAGTCTTTAACGTGATGAAGAAATTCGTATAGCGATTCCATAAAATAAGTCTCAGGTTTCAAGTCCCAGGTCTCAAGTCCGGCGGCCTCTCAGACTTGAGGCTTGGGACTTGAAACTTGAGACTATTGTTGTTCCGACCAGCCGTAGCGACCGATGAGCGGGACGAAGGCGCACGCGCCGTGGTCTTCGCGCGCGTAGCCGTCGGCGTTGCGGATCACGCGCACGAGACGTTGCGCGTCGCGTCGGTCGCCGACGGGCATCACGAGCCGCCCGCCGACTTTCAACTGCGCCATGAGCGGCTCGGGGACTTCGGGGCCGCCCGCCGCCGCGAGAATAGCATCGTAGGGCGCGTGCGCGCTCCAGCCGAGCGTGCCGTCGAAGCACTTCACCGTGGCGTTGTAGATATTGAGGGCGCGGATGCGCGCCTGCGCCGTGCGCGCCAGTTCGCTGATGCGTTCGATGGCGAGGACGCGACCGGCCAGACGCGCCAGCACCGCCGTTTGATAACCCGACCCCGCGCCGATCTCCAACACCGCGCTTTCGCTATTGAGTTCCAACAACTCGGACATGCGCGCGACGATGTAAGGCTGCGAGATCGTCTGGTTGGCGGCGATTGGAAGCGCGTGGTCGCCGTAGGCGTTGCTTTGCAGGGCTTCGGGCACGAAGTAGTGGCGCGGCACTTCGCGCATCGCTTCGAGCACGCGCGGGTCGCGGATGCGATAGTGTGTGCGCAGCCGTTCGACCATCTGGTCGCGCTGGCGTCGGAACGCCCCGGCCTGCGCGGAGGGGATTTGTGATGCGGAACTCAACGGGTTACGGCTCCGTGTGTGGCAAAGGGTGTTGACAAGTTTCAGACGTGCCCGACCGTCTGATCTTCGGCAGGGACATTTTCAATCGGGCTGAGCGAGTTCCAATCCTGTAGCTCTGCGAGCGAACGGTGATCCGTCATGTCGCTGCGCATCGGCGTGACGGACACCATGCCTTGCTTGATGGCGTAGTAATCCGTGCCCTCGACGGTGTCTTCGGGAAACACTTCCTCGCCGATCCAGTAATACGCCTTGCCGCGCGGGTCGATCTTCTCCGTGATGATCGGGCGCGCGTTTTTCATTCCCTGCCGCGTGACGCTCACGCCGCGCAGTTCGCCCGGCGGCATGTTGATGTTAAGCAAAATGCCTTCGGGCAAGCCTTCGGCCAGAACTTTGCGCACGATATGGGCGGCGAAAGCCGCGGCGTGCGTGAAGTCGTAATTTTCGCGCGCGACGAGACTGAAGGCGAGGCCGGTGACGCCGAGGA
>DASPJG010000199.1:0-4340 GCA_035628755.1 Pyrinomonadaceae bacterium | reverse complement strand
CACCGTGCCGGGAGACAGAGCGAAGAAGAGTCGGCGCAGCCGTATCGTCGTCAACGTCGAGGAGCAGCAGCCGGAAGATAGAGGGGCGGCGGTCACGCGCTGGCGGGGAAAGTCTCGCGCGCGGCGCATGCAGGGGCGAAGACGGCGGGCGTTGTCCGTCGCGGGCGTCGCGCTTACGGCGGTCGTGCTGCTGCTGGGTCTCGCGGGTTGGTGGTGGTGGCAGAGTTTCAAGAGCAGCCCGGGGTACACGCTCGCGCTCGCGGCGGAGGCGGCGGAGACGGACGACCAGCAGGCGTTCGAGGCGTTGGTGGATTTGGAGGGAGTGAGCCGGAGCGTCGTGCCGCAGGTGATCGAGCGCGTGCGCGGCGCGGACGATTCGCTGAACATCCCGCCGCAGGTGCGTCGCCAGATCGCGCAGAACGCGCAGGTGTGGCTGCCGGGCGTGCGCGAACAGGTGCGCGGCGTGTTGATGGCGGAGACGAAACGGCTCGCGGAACGCGGCGGCGCGCGCAACTACCCGTTCTTCATGCGCGCGTTCGCGCTGTCGCGTCTGGGCGAGACGAAGACGCTCGAAGGCGACCGCGACAACCGGACGGCAACGGTGACGTATCAGGTTGACGAACGCCCGGTCGAGTTCGGTTTGAGGGGCGGCGTGGAAGGGCAACCGGAGTGGAAAATCATCTCCGTCAAGAGCGACGATCTGGCGGCGCGCGTGGCCGAAGAGGTGGCGCGCACGTTTCCGATGATGGGAAGATGAACAGCTTGTTTACATCCAAGCTCAGGTGAATTAAGCATCGCGTTACAATGAAGATAAAAAAAGCGGAAGCGCAGAATCAGAACTTCGAGGCGTCGCTGGCGGCGTTGGAAAAGATCGTGCGCGAGCTGGAGCGCGGCGAGTTGCCGTTGGAAAAGAGTCTGGAATTGTTCGAGCGGGGCGTGCGGCTGTCGCGTGAATGTCAGGAGCGTTTGCAGGAGGCGGAGCGGCGCATCGAGGTGCTCTTGCAGCGTGATGGCGGCGAGGGGCGGGCGATGGCGCTCGGCGCGTTTGGGGATGATGAATTCGACGCTCCGGCGGGCGTGGCGAAGGACGCGGAGGACGATGAAAGCGTCTTCTGACACGGCCATTGATCCGGGCGCGCAGGCCGCGGAGACGGCAGACATCGCGGAGGCGCGGGCTTATCTTGAGCGCGCGCGCGCGATAGTTGACGCGCAACTCGACGCGCTCGTGCCCGCCGCGACGGTCGAGCCGGTGGCGGTACACGCGGCGATGCGTTGGAGTCTCTTCGCGGGCGGCAAACGGCTGCGCCCCGCGCTCGTGCTCGCAACGGGCGAGGCGTTCGGCGCGCCCCCCGCCAGTCTCATCAACACGGCCTGCGCCTTTGAACTGATCCACACTTACTCGCTCGTCCACGACGACCTGCCCTCGATGGACGACGACGATTTGAGGCGCGGGCGTCCGACCTGCCATGTCAAATTCGGCGAGGCGACGGCCATCCTCGCGGGCGATGCGATGCAGTCGCTCGCCTTCCAGATTATCGCCGAAGATGAGACGCTCGATGCGCGCGCGCGCGTGCGGCTCGTTGCGGAACTGGCGCGCGCCGCAGGGACGCCCGCCGGGATGATCGCCGGACAGTCGCACGATCTCTCCGCCGAGTCGCGCGACGACGTGACCGCCGCCGAACTCGATCTCATCCACCGGCACAAGACGGGCGCGCTCATCGTTGCCGCGGCGCGCGCGGGCGCGCTCGTCGGCGAGGCGAGCGAGCGCGCACTCCGTTCGGTCGGCGACTATGCCGCCGCGCTCGGCCTCCTGTTTCAGATCACGGATGATCTTCTGGACGTGACGGCCACGGCGGAGGCTCTGG
Organism: Pyrinomonadaceae bacterium; assembly: GCA_035628755.1. Lineage (GTDB taxonomy): Bacteria > Acidobacteriota > Blastocatellia > Pyrinomonadales > Pyrinomonadaceae > JAIVJZ01. The sequence continues at coordinate 2,475 of DASPJG010000199.1, read as the reverse complement.
GCAAGACGCCGGGCAAGGACGCGCGTGCGCAGAAAGCCACTTACCCCGCGCTCCACGGCCTTGTGGGCGCGCGCTCGCGCGCCCGCGCCGTCTACGCGCAAGCCCTCGACGCGCTCTCCGAAGGAGAAAAAAACGCGCCCCTGCTCCGTTCAATCGCGCGCCTCATCCTCGAACGCCGCGCCTGAAGTCGTCCCGGCAAACTCCCGCGCACGCGCGACAACATAACGCAATCGTCAAGGCGGAAAGGGAAGAGGCATTCAGCTTCGAATGCCTCTTCCCTTTCCTTTTCACCTGGGTCTCAGATTCGGGTGTGCGGCTGGTTCGCCGTCACGCGACGCTGCAGCGCGCGCAGCGGTTCGGGCATGAAGGCCGTGAGATGGTGCGTGGCGGTGTGGCCGTCGGCGAAAGCCTGATAGAGCATGCAGTCGGGGAGTTGGAGACAACTGAGGGGCGACGTGTGGATGTAGCCGCTGTCAATGCCGATGGCGCTGTGTGAGATGTAGATGCCGTGCCTGCCGAGGCGTCCGCGCAAGGGGAGGAGCGGCGCGGGCGTGTGACCGAAGACGCAGGGCTTGCCCGTGTAGTTGCGAAAGAAATTACCGTCGCGCGACCAGAGGAGGTGCTGCGCGGGCGTGTCGCGCGGGTGCGCGCCGTCGCGGAGTCCGGCGTGGACGTAGATCGCGTAAGGGTCTTCGTAAAAGAGCGGGAGCGTGCGGAAAAACTCGACGTGCGCGGGCGGGATGGCGGCGGTGAACTCGGCGCGGAGCGTGGCGAAGTCCTGCTCGCTCCGCACGCGCAAGGGCTTGCCCGTGTATTGCTGGAACGTGCATTCGCTCCCTACCGCCGCGTGCAGCCAGAGCGTCGCGCCCTCGTCAACGAAATCGAGCAACATCTGCTCGTGATTGCCGCGCAGGCAAAGCACGCGCTCCGGCTGTTCGTCGTGCAGCTTCACCACGTCGGCAACCGTGCCGGGCACGTCCTCGCCGCGATCAATGATGTCGCCGAGGAGAACGAGCATGTCGCGCTCCGGGTCGCGCGGGATCAACTCGATAAGTTGATTCAACTGCGCGCGCCGCCCGTGTACGTCGCCGATGACGAAGGTTTTCATTTAACTTCAACCCGCCGGACACACTGACAGCTTGCGCCCGGCCATTTCATTCCACCCCGACCCGCGCCTGCGCGTGCGACTTCTCGATGCGCTGCATCAATATCTCGAAGCGCGGGTCGTCTCTGAGCGCAGCCCATTCGGGATTTACCCTGAACCACGGCAAGTTCTCGTTGCCGCGATTGATGGCGCGCTCCAACCACTTGAACGCCTGATCGCGCATGCCCTCGACGGCGTAGGCCGTCGCCACCCAGTAGGGCGCGTCGTGATCCGCCTCGGCCACCTCCTTGACGCGCTCGGTCAACTGCGCGCGCGCCGCCTCGTGCTGGCCGAGCTTGCTCAGGGCGATGGCATAGTGCGGGCGGATGCCGTCCATTTCGGGGTGCGTGTCGAGCACGTCGCGCAAAATCTCCGCCGCCTCCGCCGCGCGCCCCTGCCGGTAGAAGGCGACGGCGCGAAACGTGCGTATGAACGGGTGGTCGGGTTCGATCCGCGCGCCATCGTCGAGCGCGCGCATGGCCTCGTCCATCTGTCCCTGATACATCAGGACGCGCGCGCGATTGTAACTGACGACGACCCGCTCAGCCGGGTTGAGACTGAGCATGCGGTCGAGACTGCGCAGAGACCTTTCGTAATCGCCGTCGAGGCGATAAAGGTAGGAGGCGACGAACTGCACGCCGACATCGTTCGGAGCTTCGTGGCGCAGGTTCTCGACGGCGGCGCGCGCTTTGGCCTTCTCGCCGCGCGCGAGATAGATGAAGACCATGTGCATCCGCGCTTCCATGATCTTCGGGTCGATGTCGAGACCTTTGCGGAAGGCTTCTTCGGCGCGCTCGTAGTCCTCGAAGTCGCCCATTGATTTGATGACGCGGTTGGCGTAGCAGCCGCCGAGCGCGCAATGCGCGAGCGCGAAGTTGGGGTCGAGTTCGATGGCGTGTTTGAAATTCTCGATGGCCTCCTCGACATCCTCGTTGGCGAGCGTGTGATAGATGTAGCGTCCCATCAAGTCGCGCCCGCGCAGGTAGATGTTGTAAGCGTCGGGGTTGGCCGTGGCGCGCTGCGCCAGCCCGTCGCGCTCGGCTGTGCTCAATTCGAGGCGCAAGCCCTCAACGATGCGATGCGCGATGGTGTCCTGCACGGCGATGATGTCGTCGGCGGTCGCGTCAATGCGGTCAGACCAGAGCAGGTCGCCCGAAGCCACGTCGAGCAGTTGGGCGTTGACCCTGAGCTTGTCGCCGGAGCGCAGGAAACTCGCGGCGAGCACCGCGCCGACGCTCAACTCCTCGCCGATCTCGCGCGGGTCGCGCTCCTGCCCCTGATATTTCACGATCAGAGACGACGGGCGCACCACGAGCGAGCGCAGGCGCGCC
>DASPJG010000198.1:0-3911 GCA_035628755.1 Pyrinomonadaceae bacterium | reverse complement strand
GAGGGCGGGGAATTTGTCCGGCGGCAACCAGCAGAAGGTCGTGCTCGCCAAGTGGCTGTTGACGAACCCGCGCGTGCTGTTTCTAGACGAACCGACGCGCGGCATTGATGTCGGCGCGAAGCAGGAAATCTACGCGCAGATCAACCGACTGGCGAAGTCCGGCCTCGCCATCGTGCTCGTCTCTTCGGAACTGCCAGAAGTGCTCGGCCTCTCCGACCGCGTGCTCGTCCTGCACGAAGGGCGCGTGACGGGCGAGTTCACGCGCGGCAGCGCGACGCCGGAACAGGTCATGGCCTGCGCGACGGGGCACTCGCAACACGCCGCGTAGATTTCAGGTTGATAGTTCTCAACGGAGTTCGCACCTAATGAGCCAACAAGCAAATGAGCCGGTTGCAGACCGCCCGCCCGTCAACTCGGACGTGACGCCTGCGGCAGCGGACGCGGAGTTGACGCGGCAGACGCGCATCGGCGGCTTCCGTATTCCGACCGACGCGCTGCGCGCCTACACGATGCTGTTCGCGCTCGTCGCCATCTGGATTTATTTCAACTACGCGACGGACGGGATTTTTCTCGACCCGCGCAACTTCTCGAATTTGATGCGGCAGACGGCGGTGACGGGCGTGCTCGCCGTCGGCATGTTGATGGTGATCGTAACGGGCAACATCGACCTCTCGGTCGGCTCGCTCGTCGGGTTCATTGGCGGCGTGGCGGCCACGGCGCAGGCGGCGCAAAACGGTTGGGGACTCGTGCCGACGCTCGCGGCGGCGATCATCGTGGCCGTGGCCGTCTCGCAGGCGCAGGGCGCGCTCGTCGCCTACGCGAACATCCCGGCCTTCATCGTCACGCTCGGCGGGTTGCTGGCGTGGCGCGGCGTCGTGCTCGGCATGACGAGGGGCGAGACCATACCGATCTCGCCGCCGGGATTCAAGGCCATCGGGCAGCAGTTCGTGACGCGCCCCGTGGGGCTTGCGTTCGCGCTCGTCGCCGTCGCCGCCATCGTGTGGATGAACATCAGGCGTCACCGCGCGCGCGCGCGTTACGGGCTGGGAAAGACGAGCGCGTTGAATCTTGCGCTCCGCATCGCGCTGCCGTCGCTCGTCGTCGTGCTGTTCATCCGCCACTTGAACGCTTCGGAAGGTATTCCGATCCCGGTCATCATTCTGATCGTCGTCGCGCTGGCGGGCGCATTCCTCACGCAGAGCACGACCTTTGGCCGTTACCTCTACGCCATCGGCGGCAACCCGGAGGCGGCGCGGCTCTCCGGCATCAACGTGCGTAATCACATCTGGGCGGTCTTCTGCATCATGGGCTTGCTGGCGGGCGTGGCCTCGCTGATCTACACGGCGCGCGTCGGGAGCGCGTCGCCGGACGCGGGCAACCTGCTCGAACTCGACGCCATCGCGGCCTGCGTGATCGGCGGCACGAGTTTGATGGGCGGGCGCGGGACGGTCTTCGGCGCGTGCCTCGGCGCGCTGTTTATGGCGAGCCTCGATAACGGCATGTCGCTTTTGAACGTGCAGCCTTATTCGCAGTACATCATCAAGGGCGCGATCCTCGTCACGGCGGTCGGCCTCGACATGCTCGGACGCAAGCAGGCTTGAGTTCAACTTCCTCTGTGCGCCTATGCGCCGTTGCGTGGGAATAAGTTTCACGCAGAGGCGCAGAGGCGCAAAGGAAGACGGGATGAGAATTGTCGACGAACATCTGAACGGAAGAGAGAACGATGAAAACTAACCTTGTGCGGGACGCATCGTCGTGGTGCGTCCTTTTTATTTTGGCGTGGGCTTGCGGCGTCGGCGCGGCACGGGCGCAGGGGGCGGCGAGCAACCTCGCGCCGGGCGCGCCGGGCGCGGAAGCCCACTGGCCGAGCGCGGGCAAGCAGGGCGTCGGCACGTCGAACACGCTCGAATCGAAGGTGTGGTTCACGTTGCGCGCGGGGGTGCTGACGGAGGTCTATTACCCGACCGTGGACGTGGCAAACTCGCAGGAGTTGCAGTTCGTCGTCGTTTCTGCGGGCGGGCGCGTCGAGACGGAAAGCGCGGACGCGACGCACCGCATCGAGATCATAGACCCGCGCGCCCTGTCGTTTCGCCAGACGAACACGGCCAAGAGCGGCGCGTGGACGATCAGGAAAACTTACACGAGCGACCCCGAACGTCACACCGTCCTCATCAACGTGCAGTTCGAGAGCCGCGCGCCCGCCGCGCTCTACGTCTATTACGACCCGTCTCTACACAATAGCGGCCTGCACGATTCGGCGTGGGTGCAGGGCGATGCGCTGCTCGCCTCGGACGCCGGTAAAACGTCCGCGCTTTTGTCGAGCGCGGGTTTCAACGAGATGACGAACGGCTATCTCGGCACGAGCGACGGCCTGACGCAGTTGCGGCGCGCGGGAGCGTCGGGGCGCATCCCGAACCAACACGCGCGCGCGGCGGACGGGAACGTGGTGCAGGTGGCGCGCGTGGCGCGCACCGGGCAGCCCTTCACCCTCGCACTCGGCTTCGGCGCGGGCGAGGAGGAAGCTCTGGCGAACGCGCGCGCGTCGCTGGCAAAGGGGTTTGCGCGCGTGCGCGCCGATTACGAGCGGGGATGGCACGAGTATCTCGCGTCGCTCCGGCGCGTCGAGCCGAAGTACCAGCCGCAGTTCGACATGGCGGCCATGATCCTGCGGGCGCACGAAGACAAGACTTATCGCGGGGCGAACATCGCTTCGCTGTCCGTGCCGTGGGGCGGCGGCGCGACGGCCAACGAGCCGAACGTCGGCGGCTATCATCTGGTATGGTCGCGCGACCTCTATCAGGTGGCGACCGCGCTCCACGCGCTCGGCGACAAGGCCGGGGCGGATCGCGCTCTGAATTACCTGTTCAAAGTGCAGCAGAAGGCCGACGGTAGTTTCCCGCAAAACTCATGGCTCGACGGGCGTCCGTTCTGGGGTTCGCTGCAACTGGACGAAGTGGCCTACCCGCTCATTCTCGCCTACACGCTCGGGCGCACGGACAACGAGACTTGGACGAAGCACGTGCGTCCTGCCGCCGATTTCCTCATCCGCACGGGGCCGCGCACGCCGCAGGAGCGTTGGGAGGAGAAGGCGGGCTACTCGCCCTCGACCATCGCCGCAGAGATCGCCGGACTCGTCTGCGCGGCGGAGATCGCGCGGCGCAACGACGCGCACGCGTCGGCGGCTATCTATCTGGCGGCGGCAGACGAGTGGGCACGCAACGTCGAACGCTGGACGGCGACCTCGACCGGCATGCACGGCGACGGCAACTACTACATACGCATCGCGCACACGGACGACGACCCGAACGACGCGGACAAGATGAACGCGGGGAACGGCGGCGCGGACTATGACGAGCGCGAGTATGTGGACGCGGGATTTCTCGAACTCGTGCGCCTCGGCGTGCGCCGCGCCGACGACCCTCTGATCGCGCGTTCGCTCGCGGTGGTGGACAAGGTGTTGCGCGTGGAGACGCCGAACGGCGCGGCGTGGTATCGCTACAACCACGACGGCTACGGCGAGATGGACGACGGCAGGCCGTGGAACTTCGACGGCAAGTACACGGGCAAGGGTCGGCTGTGGGCTTTGCTCTCAGGCGAGCGCGGGCAGTATGAACTGGCGCGCGGCGAGGTGGCGGCGGCGCGGCTGCGTCTCGACCACATGCTCGGTTTCGCCAACGAGGGCTTGATGCTGCCCGAACAAATCTGGGACAGGCGCGAATCGCCGGGCGCGGAGTTTGTCTTCGGCGAGGGCACGGGTTCGGCGACGCCGCTCGCGTGGACGATGGCGCAGTTCATACGCCTCGCCTCGAACCTCTCCGAGGGGCGCAACCTTGAGACGCCCGATATCGTGGCGGCGCGCTACACGTCGAAGCCCGCTCCGGCGGACGCAGGCGGCGCGAGCGTCGGCGAAG
>DASPJG010000197.1:0-7344 GCA_035628755.1 Pyrinomonadaceae bacterium | reverse complement strand
GGCAGTAAGAGAATTAGAACTCTTGCACTGGATCCAGAACAACACACCGGCACTACAGAGCGACGCCGTCGCCCGGCGGGAGCTTCGTGCTCGCGTCGCCGCGATCCAAGCCCGTACGGCGGCGGAAATTCAGCGGCTATTTTCACCGGACAAACAGACGGCCCGCAACACTGTCTGGTTCAATCGCGGACTCAGGCTGGAAATCCCGAGCGCTCGCACACTGGCAAACTTCATCTCTCAGATTTGCGACCAAGTCTATTCGTCGACGCCCACTCTGCGTAACGAACTAGTCAATCGGCGGCAGTTGTCGACAGCCGCCGCGGCTGCTCGCGGCAGCCTCATCAATGCCATGCTCAAAAATGGCAGTGAGAAGCGTCTCGGCTTAACCGGCACTCCGCCTGAAGTCGCGATATACGTTTCGGTCCTAGAACATAACGGGATTCACCGGCAGGAAGGGGCCGAGTACGGCTTTGGGAAGCCTTCGGGTGATGAGAGGCTGACTGAAGTCTGGCGCGGAATCGAAGAGTTTTTCAGCAGTTGCGAGCTGCAGCGCCGGACTGTAAGGGAGCTTTTCGACTTGCTCCAGCGTCGGCCTTACGGGCTTAAAATGGGGGTTATCCCCATCCTCTTCTGCGCGGCGGCGCTGGCCCACGACACGGAGGTGGCTTTTTACGAGAACGGTGCCTTCCTGCCGGAGGTGACCGCCGAGGTGTATGACCGACTCATCCGTTCACCCGAAAAATTCGAACTCCGTAGGTACCGGGTCGAAGGCGTCAGAAGGGAAGTCTTCCGCTTGATGGCAAAGCTGTTTGATGGTCCGACTGAGATGAAGGCAGAGAACCTAGTGAGCATTCTGAAACCGCTCTACAGGTTCTTCGGTCGTCTGCCGCAGTACACCAAACAGACGAAGAACATCTCAGCGACCGCGCTCGCGATTAAGGATGTGCTCTTCTCGTCGAAGGATCCAGACGTGTTGTTGTTTAACGAGTTGCCTCGATCGTGCGGGGTAGAGCCGTTCGCGGTGAGCGGAGTCCCTGATGGCCAGCTCGCCGCCTTCTTCAACACACTTAAAGCGGCGCTGATCGAACTACAGCGGGCTTACGACGATTTGCTCTTCGAGTTGCGGGCCTTACTCTTTAAGGCGTTCGGTTTAGCCGAGAGTGAGGCGCGTGAGCGCCTCAGGTCACGTGCCGCAGAGATTTGGGATCATTGCGTTGATCCCCGGCTGAAGGCGTTCACCGCGCAATTGCAGGGAGATCAGCCTGAAGACGCGGCGTGGATAGAGTCGGTGGCGACCATCGTGGTAGGTAAAGAGCCTCGCCTGTGGAACGACACGGACCGCGCCCGTTTCGAGATAACTCTCGCCGACCTAGCTCGTAACTTCCGCCACATCGAGACGCTGGTCTTCGAGGAGACTGCCCGATCGAAGAAAGGCCAAAAGCCCGAGCACATCTTGCGGATTAGCGTCTCCGAACCACGTTCTAAGGATTTGGAAGCGGTGGTAGCCGTCAGCCAGAAGGAGAGCCGCCGCTACGAGGAGGCAGTAGTGTCTGTGACGAATCTGTTAGAGCAGCTCGGCGTCGACGACAACCCTGAGTTGGCCTTGGCCGCGCTCGCCTCGGTGTCGCAAAAACTGCTCTCTGACCTTCTTAGTGCTGACTCAGTCAACGTGAGGGGCGCTAAAGTAGGTGAAGGGAAGGGACTCGACAATGGCAAATAAAGTAAGACACGTGCTCGGGTTGTCTGGGGGGAAGGACAGTTCCGCCTTGGCCATTTATATGAGAGACAGGATGCCCGAGATGGAGTACTTCTTCTGCGACACCCAAAAGGAGTTGCCCGAAACTTATGACTATCTTGACCGACTACAAGCATTTCTCGGCAAGCCGATCGTTAGACTAAACGCAGAGCGTGGATTCGACCACTGGCTTGAGATGTACGGCGGCTACCTACCATCCTCCCAGATGAGGTGGTGCACGCGCATGTTGAAGATTAAGGCGTTCGAAGATTTTGTGGGGGACGACCACGTTTTAAGTTACATAGGCATCCGAGCCGACGAAGACCGCGAGGGGTACATTTCGCACAAGCCAAATGTCAAGCCGGTGTACCCGTTCAAGGAAGATGGGATCAACGAAACAGAAGTATTTAATATCCTACGGAACACGGGCGTAGGGGTACCCGAATATTATGAATGGCGCACCCGATCGGGGTGTTATTTTTGCTTCTTCCAACGGAAGTCCGAATGGGTCGGCCTTTTGGAACGCCATCCGGACTTGTTCGAGAAGGCGAAGCAGTACGAGAAAATCGATGAGGAGAAAGGGGTACGCTACACTTGGAGTAACGGGGAGAGTCTGGAGGAACTTTCCAGGCCCGAGCGCGTGGCTGAGATCAAGCGTAAGCAAGAGCAGTCAGTGAAGAAGAAATCGAAAGCGCACCCCGGGAAGAAGCTCCATCAGATTTTTAGTGAAGTGTTAGAGGATGAAGATGACACGGAGGCGTGTACCATCTGTCATTGGTAGGTGGAACTGATCATGCAGTAGTATAAGATAAGCATATGGCTTCCATGTCTCACAAATGGATTCTATTAACTCATGCCAAGAACAACCTCAACAGACTTCGCTAAACAGAAAGCGGCAATTTCGGGTAGGCTGGAAAAGGAGTATGAATTTACACTCCGCTGGTGGCCGGAATACGTAAAGGAATTTACTACCGCATTGAAGAAAGTACCCAACCTACCGCTCCAGTGGAAGAAGTGCAAATTTACGAAAGCGGCCGGTGGACTAATTCCTAAGAAACCGGGCGTTTACTGTTTTACTCTAGAGCTTGGCGCGCCCTTCCCGAAAGATATTGTTCTTCCTCTCTATGTTGGTAAGTCGCCTAACCAGAATCTACATAAGAGATTCCTAGACTACTTCTCCGAGAGAACTGATTACGAGGGTAGGGAAAAAGTAGTCATCATGTTGAATATGTTTCGTGATCGACTATTCTTTTGGTGGGTAGAGCTTCCTCGAGTATATGTGGACATTGTCGAGGAGCACCTCATCATGTGTTGCAAGCCACCCTGTAATGATGTTGGCTACGACAAGACCAAGTGGGGTAGTGCTTTCGACTGATAAATTCCTCGAAGGAGAAACTAGCGATGCCAGATTACGTACCTGCCTTGAGAGCGCACATGGGCGATTGGACATATTACGTCACTGTCATGAAATTAGGCAAAATTGCGCGTGAATGTCGTCTGGCTGAGGAGATTCACACGAACCCAGATTTAGACAATTTGATCCAAAGGGCAATACAAGACCGCGTGGAGAAGGAAATGGTGCCTTACCTCTTGAATGAGAAGCAACGGTTTTACGGGGCTCTAGTCGTCGCGGTATACGGTGGCGATCCAGAATTTTCTGCCGTAAAAGTTAATGAGCATGATTTGTTGGACGATACACAGGATTCTACCTATGGCTTCGGTTTGCTTCGGTTCGATGGCAGTCAGATGTACTACGCCCTAGATGGGCAGCACCGCCTTAAGTCCATTCAGGAGGCGGTTAAAATCGAGCCTGACCTAGCTAAAGAAGAGATCAGTGTAATCATTCTCAAGCATGAGAACTCGAAAGATGGGCTACAGCGCACTAGACGTTTATTCTCGACCCTGAACCGGCGAGCTAAGCCAACATCGGCTGGCATGAATATTGCCATCGATGAGGATGACAGCATCGCCATCGTTACGCGCCAGTTAGTCAAAGAAAATGAAACCCTTAAAAAGCTGATTCTAGCTAACACAGAATCCATCGGTACAAAGCAATTATCCACCGCACGTGCCAACGACCCGTACATATCTACGCTCGCGGCTTTTTATGAAACGAACGAAATCTTGCTGAGCGGATTTGACGGTGGGCTCGAGATAGATACTCAATTCAAACAATTCAGAAGATCTTACGAAGACATCCAGAGTTACTACTCTTACCTAGAGAAACTTTGGCTGCGCATGCTAAAGAAGTGCCCTGGTTTTGATGATGTTTTGAAAGGAAGAAAGACGCCGGGTCAACTCCGGCAGAAGGTTGATAATAAAGGGCAGGTCGTATTAGACGAAACGGGTAAACCTATGGCTGGTGGCAACGTGTTCGCGCGACCGATGGGGCAGTACATTATAGCGGAGGCGGTCAGCACTGCCAGTATCAGCGGGGGAAGTGCGGAAGACGCTATTGACGCCATAATGGGCAACGTGTCCATGAATATCGATGATGACCCTTGGGTGGGGTTAGTGTGGAACCCTGAAGCAAGAAATATTATCGGCGGGAGAGCCCAAAGAACTCTAATCACTAACCTCATTAGCCAAGCTCTCGGCTTAAAAATTAACGTGGGTGTGAGGGAGCTTAGGAAGAAGTACAAAGAGCTAAGTGGACTTAAGAGAGTATCCTTATTACCTACGATAGACTGGTCTGGAAGCAAGGATGAGGCTGACATATCTGACGAGTAACACCTTGGCAGGCAAGTCCCTAATGGTTATATGGCTTAGCCTTTTTGCTGCCGATCATTGGCTCCTGTATCTAGCTTCGGAACTCAGTTCTACTACTCGCTTAGGCGTAATGTCGGGAGTTCTATGCATTCTGTGTAAGTGAATTTGAGTTAAGCCTGCCCAACGGCACTCTGCCATCGAACAAGATAGCGAACTGATTGAGCGCTGCGCCCCAGTTCTGAATCGGTATCGTCCATTGCTGGCTGATGTTGCGCAAGGCCAAGTACATCAACTTGAACACCGCCTCATCATTTGGGAACAACTCCCGGTTCTTCAACACCTTGCGCAGCGTCAAGTTCAAAGATTCGATGGTACTCGTCGTGTAAATGACCCACCTGATCTCCGCAGGATAGGAGAACATCGGCACCACTCTCGCCCAGTTCTGTCGCCATGACCGGGCGATCACAGGGTAGCTCTCCGCCCACGTTTCTTCGAACTCGTTGAGTTGGCGCTCGGCCTCTTCCACGGTTACCGCCTGATAGACCTCTTCCAAGCCATCGGCCACCGCCTTGCGGTCTTTATGCGAGACGTAGGAGAGCGAGTGTCTGACCAGATGCACCATGCAGAGCAGCACCTGCGTTTGCGGATAGACCGCTTCGATGGCTTCGGGGAAGCCCTTCAGTCCATCCACGCAGGCGATAAAGATGTCCCACTCTGTATGTTGTACTTCCATGCGGCGTGTCTGTTTTGCTACCAACCCCCTTCGCCGAAGTGAACCCGCACCCCCTCGAGTCTGGCCGGCAGCGTCGCATCGCAGGTGACCCCGAGGTAGGTTGCAGCGCGGCTCACGCCGACGTAGAAATACCGGTCGAAGAGCTCTGGCAGGCGCTCGGCGAGACGATCGATCCCGACGAAGAAGACGCCCTCAAATTCCAGCCCCTTGATGTGCTGTACGTCGAAGACCCTCACCTCTTGGCGGTCACCAACCATACGCCCGTCCCTGCAGCCAACAATCCGGATGTTGCGCTCCTCTAGGCGCGGGCGAACCAGGGCGACGAGCGGGTCGATCTGCTCCTCGCCGTCCACGAAGATCGCGATCGATGGCAGCCTCCCCACCGCACGCTCTACCTCGGTGACGCGGTCGGCCAGCCAGTCGACCAAGCGCTCCCCGGTGTGGCGCTCGGCGAGCAGCGGCCACACGTCGACGGCCTCCCCGGGGCCGTGCGCCCGGGGGCTTTCCTCGCCTTTGTGTCTTAGGATCGATAGCGAGGCGGCCAGCTCCCGCAGGCGCGGGCTCTGCCTGTACACACGCCTCACCCTGCGGCGGTCGATCTCGCCGCCGGTCGCGGCGCTGAGCCAACTTATCTCGTCTTCGGTCCGTATCCCGTGGGCCGTGATGCGCTGGTCGAGGTCCCCGCAGGCGAACCAAGAGCGCAGGCGTGGGTGCGCGAGTTCCATCGTGCATGCCAACTGGACGGCGGAGAAGTCCGTCATCTCGTCAACGAAGACCTGCATCAGGTACTTGCTCTTGATGTTCTCCAGCCAGTCCTGTGTTCGGCCGGTTAGCGAAGCCGGACTGGCCTCGAAAAGTATTCGGGCGTGGCGCAGCATCGTGAGGATCAGCGCGTCGACCTCGCTGGGGGAGATGCGCCTCTGCCTAACCGGGTCGCCTGCGTCTGCCCTGAACAGGCTACCCTCTTTCAGGGCTTGGCGCCTGAAGCGCGCGTAAGCCCGTGGGGCACCCATGACGAACAGTCGCGTTGCGCCCATCACAGTGCGCACGTGCCCCCTCGTCACGATGAGCGCGCCCATCAGGGCTAAGGACTCCCGGGGTGGGACGCGTGTGCCGAGCAGATTGACCACACGGCCCGGCCGCCCCCCGACCCCCGAGCGACCGCGGGCGGCCGCCCGCGCCAAGCTCCGCAGCGTTGACCGTAGGGTCTTGACGGCGATCCGCTGCCGCTCCTCTTCACTCCTCAACTCCTGCGGCTGCGGGAGGACGGCATCATCGTCGTCATCATCGTCATCGTCATCGTCATCGTCGCCGCGATCCTCGCCGATGATGGACGGCACGGCCTCGGCCAGCTCCTCAAGGAGCCCGCGATGGTCGTAGAGCAATCTGTTGACCCGGCCGTTCAACTCCCTGCCGATTTCCTCGTCGAGCCGTTTCGCCTCCGGCTGGAGCAGTGACCCATCTTCCAGCAGGCTCGCGATCTCACTCACTGAAAGTGTTCCCCCACCGCCCCGCCGCCGGCCGACCGCGGCCGCGGCCCGCCGGCGCAGCTCGTCGCCGTTGGCGGCCAGCAATTGTTCGTAGGACTCCGTGACGCGACCCAGGACTTCGGCTCGGAAGTGTGCAGAGAAATTTTCGTACAGCCGGGTCACGCCCGCGCCCGAGGGGTCGGAGAGTAGCTGCACGCCCTCATCCAAGCGGAACAGGCCGCCCTCGACCGAGCGCAGTATCCTGAGGACGTTACGCGCGAGGTCGAGGCGCTCCCTGTCCCACGTCCTCAGGTTGCCGTCACCGGCCGGCACCGCCTCGCGGTTGAAGGCGTCACGTAGGTATAGCTTGAGAAGTTCGGTCGGCGAAAACATCGCCCAGTTGTTCGAGTAGCTGAAGGCTTCTGCGAGCCCGGCTGCCTCCAGCACTTCTGTTTCCTCTGGCAGCAGGGCGTCGGGCTTACGCTTCTGGGCGAGCCGCTGGATGAGCGTAGTCGTCTTGCCAGTCCCTGGGGGGCCCGTCAACACCAGCCGCTGGTTGAGCGGCAGGCGAAAGACCTCCCCCTGATACTGATCAAGAATCGGCTGGTCGCGCAGGGTCATCTGCTCGATGACCTCACGTCGGAGCGTGTCCCGGATCAACCTAGCCTCGGCGTCCTGCTCGAGCAGGGCTCCGATCA
>DASPJG010000196.1:0-5156 GCA_035628755.1 Pyrinomonadaceae bacterium | reverse complement strand
GAACGCAGCGCGTATTTATCCTGTTCCTCGCGCGAGATTTCGTAGCGGCGCGCGAGGTTTTCAGCCGTGCCCGCCATCGTCGTGTTGCAATAGGTGTCGAGCAGGGCGACCATCAAAGTGTCTTCGAGCTTGCCCTGTCCGAGCGAGAAGCCGGAGCGCGCGCCGTAGATGGCGTGCGGAGCCATCGACATTGACTCCATGCCGCCGACGAGCGCGGTCTGGGCTTCGCCGAGCAGGATCATGTGCGCACCGGAGACGATTGACTGGATGCCGCTGCCGCACAGCCGGTTGACGGTGAGCGCGGGACGGTCGGCAGGCACGCCCGCCTTCAGCGCGACGTGGCGTGCGCCGTAGATGGCGTCGCCCGAAGTCTGCAAGGCGTTGCCGATGATGGTGTGATCGATCTCTTCCGCCGCCACGCCGGTCGCTTCGAGCGCGCCGCGCGCCGCCGCCGCGCCGAGGTCAATCGCTTTGACATCCTTGAGCGAGCCGACGTACTCGGTCATCGGCGTGCGCTTGCCGCCTAAAATAAAAACGTCTTGAGCCATTATTTTCCTACTTCCTTATTGATGGTTGAAAACCGACCTGATTACGAAACAGACGAAAGTAACAGACGCGCAAACTTCGCGTCAAACTCGCATGCTCGCCTCCCGTCCAGTCACAAGATTTAGATGAAAACGGGAGACTCCAAGCTGCCCGTTTCGCCCCCTTTGCATCTTATTTCGCGGCCAAATTGACCCCGCTCGCGGCAGCACAGGCGTTTGCCAGATTAAACGTGCTTGTGGCAATATTGCCGCCTCATAGTTGCCATCCAACGTCGAGCCGCGACGTGAACCTCAACTAGTCTCACAAATTTTAAGGAGTAAGCCTCTTGAAGCATCACCACACTGCCGTCCTCGCCGTGCACGCCTCTGCCCGCAAGTTTATTCTCACCGTCGTCGGCCTCTGCGTCGTCGGCCTCCTCGCGCCACAGGCTCTCCGGGCGCAATCTTTCGACCGCATCGAGCGCGAGCGCGCCCTCACGATGCTCAGCAACGTCAAAGATCAACTCAAGAAGCATTACTACGATCCGAACATTCGCGGCATGGACGTGGACGCGCGGTTCAAAGCGGCGGAAGAAAAGATCAAGCAGGCCGCCTCGCTCGGACAGGCCTTCGGGATCATCGCGCAGGTCTTGCTAGACCTCGACGATTCGCACACCAAATTCTACCCGCCCTCGCGCCCCAATCGCGTTGACTACGGCTGGGAGATGCAGATGATCGGCGAGGACTGTTATGTCGTGGCCGTCAAACCGGGAAGCGACGCGGCGGCGCAGGGGTTGAAGGAGGGCGACCGCGTGATCGCCGTCGAGCGTTTCCAGCCGACGCGCAAAGAGTTCTGGAAGATGCGGTATTTCTACAACACCCTCAGCCCGCGCGCGGGATTCAACGTCATCGTGCAAAGCCCCGGCGGCCAGCCGCGCGAGTTGAACCTGAAAGCGAAGGTGACGCAGGGACAGCGCGTGCTCGATCTCCGCAGCGACCTTGAGATCAACGCGATTCTCCGTGAGATGGAGGACGACGCGAAGTTAGCCCGCCATCGCTATTACGAAGACATCGGCGGGGTGTTCGTTTGGAAGATGCCCGCCTTCGATTTGCAGGAAGACAAAGTTGATGAAATTATGAGCAAGGCGCGCGGGCGCAAGGCCATGGTGCTGGACTTGCGCGGCAACGGCGGCGGAGCCGAAAGCACGCTCTTGCGGCTGCTCGGCCACTTCTTCGATCACGACGTGAAGATGGCCGACATCAAGACCCGCAAGGAGTCGAAGCCAGTCATCGCCAAGACGCGCGGCAAGAACAACCTCTTCGAGGGAAAGGTCGTCGTGCTGGTGGACAGCGATTCGGGATCGGCCTCGGAAGTGTTCGCGCGCGTGATGCAGCTTGAGAAGCGCGGCACGGTGATCGGCGACAGGTCTGCGGGGGCGGTCATGCGCTCGATTTACCGCAGCTACGAGATGGGAACGGAGAGGATCGTGTCGTGGGGCGCGAACATCACGAACGCCGACGCCATCATGTCCGACGGCAAGAGCCTTGAGAAAGTCGGCGTCATCCCAGACGAATTGATGCTGCCGACGCCGACCGACATGGCCGCCAAGCGCGACCCCGTTCTGGCGCGCGCCTTCGAACTCGCCGGAATAAAAATAGACCCGGCGAAAGCGGGCACGATGTTCCCCGTCGAGTGGAAAAAGTAGATTCAACCGCCCGTTAATATGTTCGAGAGGAAAAGCGTGGGAAATGATTCCCGCGCTTTTTCTCTGTTCGCGGGCGCGCTTTCGTCTGCTTCGGGTGGCGTTGTTCGGGCGCAGGATTCGGGTCAGTCGTTGAAGCGGTGCGCGGCGCGATAGCGGTGGAGGAGTTCTTCGAGGAAGCCTTCGTAGGTGAAGGTCTCGCGGTCGAACGCGGGTTTGAGTTTATAGAGGATCGGCGTCGCCACGCGCCACGCCATCCACTGCCGCGGCGCGTCTGCCAGTTCCCAACGCCGCCTCAGAAATATCTCGACGACTTCGATCTCGCGCTCGCTGAGCGCGTTTGCGTCGCCGCTGAACATGACGGGCTTGAACGCACGGCGCAGAGCCACATCGCTCGTCGGCGCGGCGAACACTTCGGCAAACGTCGGAGCCTGCGCCTCGCGCTCGCGCACGACGACCGTGCCTGCCACGAAATCGCCCACGCGCTGGTCGCGGCTGCTCATAAACACCGACACCAGCCCGATTGAGTAGAAGGGAAACGGCATCATGTCGAAGACGCGCAGGAGGTTTCGCGCCGCCGCCTCCCAGATCGTGACGGGGCGACCGTCCTCGCGTATGACGCGCAGCTTCAACATGCGCTTGCCCGGCGTCTGCCCGTTCCACAGCCACTCGAAGATGGCGAAGTAGCCCGACCACAACACGAACACCAGAATGATCAACGCCGCCAGCATCCACTTCGGCATCTCCGACATGCGATCTCCCAGTTGCACCCAGTAGCCCGTCCACAAAAACAGCAGCCCGACGAACACCATCGCAAACAACTGCAACCCGTGGTCAACCGCGCACGCCAGAAAGCGATTTCCAATCGAAGCCAGCGCGAAATGCAGCGGCACGCGCTCCGGCGTCTCGATGATTAATATTTCTTCGTTGGGGATTGCGACAGCCATTTTTTAGATAGCGACAAGCGATGCTCGACAGGCGACGAAAGGGAAACAAACATAGTCTTCCGGCGCGTCGTCAGTGTCATACCCCGCGCACGCGCAGAAAGCGACGCTTGCCGACTTGTAGCAAACTCTCTTCACCGGCATTGATGGAAAAGACGACGTTATTTGTTTGCGGCACGCCGCCGATTTTCACTCCTCCCTGCTCGACCAGACGGCGTGCTTCGGATACCGAAGCCGCCAATCCCGTGCTAAACAGCAGACGCGGAAGCGGCCACTGGACGCCCGCTTCGATCTCGCGTGTCTCGATTTCTTCGGGCACTTCCTTGCGCTTGAAGACGCGGTTGAATTCTTCTTCAGCGGCCTGTGCGTCAGACGGCGAATGAAAGTCTGCGATGATGCGCTTGGCGAGTTCGACTTTAAGGTCGCGCGGGTTGCGCTCGCTGTGGCGCAGGCGCGTGATCTCGTCGGGGCGGAGATCGGTTAGAAGTTCGTAGTAACGCCACATGAGTTCGTCGGAGATGGACATGATTTTGCCGAACATCTCCTGCGGCGGTTCGTTGATGCCGATGTAGTTGCCGAGCGACTTCGACATCTTCTGCACGCCGTCCGTGCCTTCGAGCAGGGGCATCACGACGCAGGCTTGCGCTTCCTGTTCATACTCGCGCTGCAAATTTCTGGCCATCAGCAAGTTGAACTTTTGATCCGTGCCGCCGAGTTCCACGTCGGCTTCGAGCGCGACGGAATCATAGGCTTGCGTGAGCGGGTAGAGCAGTTCGTGGAGCGAGATGGGGCGTTCGTCGGCGAGCCGCTTGGTGAAATCGTCGCGCTCCAAAATTTGCTTGACGGTGACGTGGGCGGCGAGGCGCACGAAGCCGTCCGCGCCGATCTGGTCCATCCATTCGGAGTTGAAACGAATCTCGGTTTGGGCGGGGTCGAGCAGTTTGAAAATCTGCGTTTTGTAAGTTTCGGCGTTGGCGTTGATCTCGCCGCGTGTGAGTTGGGGGCGGGTCGCGTTCTTGCCCGAAGGGTCGCCGATGAGTCCGGTGAAGTCGCCGATGAGGAAGATAACGGTGTGGCCGAGTTCCTGAAACGCGCGAAGCTTGCGGATGACGACCGTGTGGCCGAGGTGTATGTCGGGCGCGGTCGGGTCGGCTCCGAGTTTGACGCGCAGAGGCGTGCCGGTGCGCGCGCTCTTTTCCAGTTTGGCGCGGAGGTCTTCTTCGCGAATGATTTCGACCGCGCCTTTGCGCAGGTAGTCGAGTTGTTCGTCAATCGTCATGGCTCAATCGTAAAGCGTGAAGCGTGAATCGTAAATAGACGAGAGCAGTTTTTACGGTTTACGATTGGCGCGCTCGCGGGCGGCTGCGCTATCCTCTGGCCGCCGCCCGCGCAAGTCGAATCCACTTGCCGTAACGAAAATTTTGGAAGCCTTTAACTATTGGAAGCCCTTAACTATGACCACTCCACCCACCACTAACGAGTTGATTGAAAACAGCGACGAGAATCCGCTAAACGGCGTGCGCCTCGTGTTCGTGGGGGTCGGCGTGATGGCCGAGTCCATGATCGCGGGGCTGTTGAAGCGGCAACTCGTCGCGCCCGCGCAGGTCTCCGGCAGCCACCCGCGCGAAGCGCGCCGCGCCGAACTCGAAGCGAGCTACGGCATGCGCGTCGTCGAAAGCAACCGCGAGGCGGTGGCGCATGAGGCAGCGGGCGGCGCGGCGGGCGGGCGAGTCTCCGGCGCAATCGTGATCCTCGCGGTCAAGCCGCAGAAGTTGAACGGCGTGTTGCACGAGTTGAAAGACGCGCTCAGGCCGGATGATCTCGTGCTCTCCATCGTCGCCGGGGCGCGCATCGAGACGATAGCGGGCGAGTTGCTGCACCCGGCAATCGTGCGCGCGACGCCGAACACGCCCGCGCAGGTGGGCGAGGGCATGACCGTGTGGACGGCGACGGGGCAAGTTGACGATGCTCGGCGGCGACAGGTG
>DASPJG010000195.1:0-2115 GCA_035628755.1 Pyrinomonadaceae bacterium | reverse complement strand
CGACTTCTCGCGCCTCTTCCAGCCCTACTTCTCCACGCGCGGGCGCGGCACGGGGCTTGGCCTCGCCATCGTCCAGCGCATCGTCAACGAGCATGGCGGGCGCATCCGCGCCGAACCCAACCGCCCGCGCGGCGCGAAGTTTCTCGTCGAAATTCCCGTCACGGACGAAACGCGAAGCGATCAGCCGTCAGCCGCCAGCCATCAACTTGTAGTCGCGCAAACAGAACGGCTGAACGCCGACGGCTGAACGCCGGCAGCTTCATATGGACTCGATTCTCATTGTTGACGACGAGCGCGGCATCCGCGAGACGCTGCGCGGCGTGCTCGAAGACGAGGGCTTCGCGGTGGACGCGGTGGCGTCGGGCGAAGAGTGCCTGCACGCTGTCGAACGGCGCGCTTACGGCTGCGTGCTGCTCGACGTGTGGCTGCCCGGCATGGACGGGCTGGACACGCTTGCGCGCCTCGCCGCGTCGGGCGCGGACTGTGCCATCGTGATGATCTCCGGCCACGGCAACATCGAAACAGCCGTGCGCGCGACGAAACTCGGCGCGTTCGATTTTATCGAAAAACCTCTCTCCATCGAGCGCACCGTCCTCACCGTGCGCAACGCCCTGCGCCAGCGCGCGCTCGAACGCCAGAACGCCACGCTCGCCGCCGAGATCAACGAAGAGAACGCGATGGTGGGCGAGTCTGTGGCGATGCGCGCGCTCCGCAAGCAGATCGCGGCGGTCGCGCCGACGGACGGGCGCGTGCTCATCTACGGCGAGTCGGGCACGGGCAAAGAACTCGTCGCGCGCGCCATCCACGCACAGTCGCGGAGGGCGGGCGCGGCTCTCGTCGAGTTGAACTGCGCGGCGATCCCCGAAGAGTTGATCGAGTCGGAGTTGCTCGGCCACGTCAAAGGCGCGTTTACGGGGGCGACTGCGGCCAAGCGCGGGAAGTTCGAGTTGGCCGACAGCGCGACGCTCTTTCTGGACGAGGTGGGCGATATGAGCCCGCGCACGCAGGCGAAGGTCTTGCGCGTGCTCGAAGAGCAACGCTTCGCGCCCGTCGGCGGCGGCACGCAGATACGCGTGGACGTGCGCGTCCTGGCGGCGACCAACAAGCGTCTGGAAGACGAGATCGAGCGCGGGAATTTTCGCGCCGACCTGTTCTACCGTCTCAACGTGATCCCTTTTGAAGTGCCGCCCCTGCGCGACCGGCTGGAAGACGTGCCCCTGCTCGTCGAGCATTTCAACCGGAAGTTCTCCGCCTCCTACGGCAATCCGCCGAAGCGTTTTGAACTCGAAGCGATGGACGCCCTGCAAAGCTACACTTGGCCGGGGAACGTGCGCGAACTGAGAAACACTGTGGAGCGCGTGGTGATCATGAACCGGAAGGCGCGCATCAACGCCAGCGATCTGCCGCCGCTCGGCGGCGAAGCTCCGCCCGTCGCCGTCTATCGTTTCAACTCCTTCAGGGAGGCGAGCGAGGCGCACCAGCGCGAGTTTATCCGGCGCAAGCTGGCCGAAGCCGACAACAACGTCACGCGCGCCGCCGAACTCATGGGCATGGATCGCAGCCACCTCTACCGCCGCATGCGCGCCCTCGGCATCAAAGTGCGCGGCGAGCGCGAGAACGGAAATTAGCATCAAAGTTAGGCGCAGCGCGCGGGACGAAAGTTTGCCTTTTGCTGCGCTGACGGTTACATTCGTTCTTCTGTCGCCTGAGAGAGACGGCGACGCACCTCCGCGCTATGACCGGGCGCGGTTTTTATTGCGGCACTACATAAGGTTTGCGATGGATTATACGACCAAAGAACTTCTCAAACGTTACGCCAAACTCGCGCTCGGCCAGCCGTTCGCGCCCGTGCTCCTGAACATCCTCGTTACGTCCGTCTGCGACATGCGCTGCACGCACTGTTTCTTCACGGACGAACTTGACGACCGCCCGCGCAAGAAACTCCAGATGAAGACGCACGAAATCCAGCGCGTCTCGGAGACTCTGGGCGGCAACCTCGGCGTGCTCATTCTCGCCGGGGGCGAGCCGTTCACGCGTAAGGACTTGCCCGAAATCGTCCGCGCCTTCTACGAGAACAACAAGCTCGAATCGGTCTATCTCATGTCGAACGGGCAG
>DASPJG010000194.1:0-17645 GCA_035628755.1 Pyrinomonadaceae bacterium | reverse complement strand
AGCCAGACCGCGCGATGCTCGCCGCGCAGTTGCTGCGGTTGGTACGCGTGGCCTACGCCATACCGGGAATTGGCGAGCAAGCTTTCTCCTCTTTCCTAGAGGAGCCGGACGTGTGGCATGCGTGCGTCAGAACCTTTCGGCATTTGAATGCTGCATGGGACCAAGACACCAATAGTTATGGCTTTCGGGACATGGGGTAATCGTGACAAGAGACCGGGCGGGGTCAAGCTGGTTAAAAGGCGTGTGTATGTTATCGAGGTCTGAATCACAAGCAATAGCCGGGGCTGCATCATCATCCTTCATGCCGACGGGCGCGTGCCTGCTGCAACGCAAGTGCGCCTGCGGGGAGGTCGGCAGGTATGGCCGGAGAGCACGCAAGTTAGCCCCGGCATCCAGACCAAGCCCGGCGTGAAGGTCGGCAGTCGGTTCAAAGGCTCTGTCTATCATCCCGGTGCGGCGCAGACGGCAATTGACGCAGACAAGTGCTGCACCGATTCGTAGTGAAGTCGTGCGGTCAGATTTATGGTCAGTAGATAGAAGTGGCAGAGGAGATGTGATGAGCAGTTTCCCTGGTTCACCCAAGGTGCAGAAGGGCGCGATCATCGGGCTTGACCCGTTCAACCCGCTGGCGAGCGTGATCGTGTTCCAGTACAACCCGGACAAGCTCACGCGCACGCTGACGGCGCAGACCTCCGGCGGCACTCCCAACTCGGGCGAGGCGTTGCGTTTGAAAGGCCCGCCGCAGGAGAGCATCTCGGTCAGCATCGAGATTGACGCGACCGACCAGCTTGAGACGGCTGCGCCTCTCGCAACCTCGGTGGGCGTCTACCCAACGCTCGCCGCGCTCGAAATGCTGCTCTATCCGAAGTCGGCGTTGGTGATCGCCAATGAGGTGTTGAGCAGGGCTGGCGTCATTGAAGTCATACCGCCCGAAGCTCCGTTGACGCTGTTCATCTGGGGCGTCAAGCGCATCGTGCCCGTGCGCCTGACTTCGTTCAGCATCACGGAAGAAGCGTTTGATGCGAATTTGAATCCGATCCGCGCCAAAGTGGCTCTCGGCTTGCGCGTACTCAACTATCAGGATTTAGGGCTGCTCAGCGCGGGCGGCGCGATCTTCATGGCTCATCAGATTATCAAAGAGGTGATGGCGACCATCAGCGGCGTGGGCAACGTCGCGGCGGCGGCTTCCGGCTCGTTCAGCGCGGGCGGCAGCATCGGTTAGAGGAGCGTCTATGTTCGACACAAACAGCAGGTATTTCAATCTTGAGACCGCGACGATCAACGTGCCGGATGAGGAAGAGGGCGCGCGTGAGATTCGCTACGTGCGGCGGCGCATCATTCCGTCCGCCGAAAACCAGACGACGCTGGTCGAGCACACGGTCGCGCAAGGGGAGCGGCTCGATCAGATCACGGCGCGTTACATCGGCGACCCGACGCAGTTCTGGCGCGTCTGCGACGCCAACAACGTCTTGCAACCCGAAGAACTCGAAGAGACCGGGCGCGTCATCAAGATCGCCCTACCCGGCGTCTAGGCCGGTACTTTTATGCTGACAAGCCAAATCGGTATCCGTCTGATTCTGTGGCTCGGCCAGACCGTGCCGCGCCCCGCGCCGCCCGAAGCCCTGAACGCGCTCACGCGCGTGGAAGTGACCAACGATGCGCAGAACGGCGACGGCTTTCAGCTCACCTTCACGCTCAACAAAAGCCAGCCCACCGACTACGACCTGCTGCAAAGCGGCGCGCTCGCTCCTTCGACGCGCGTCATCATCGGCGTCCTGCTCGGCGTGCTGCCCGAAGTCTTGATCGACGGCATCATCACGCACCATCAACACGCGCCGAGCAACGATCCGGGGCAAAGCACCCTGACCGTGACTGGCAAGGATGTGAGCGTCATGCTCGATCTGGAAGAGAAGAACGAGAAGTATGAGAACCAGCCGGACTTCCTGATCGTGACCCGTTTGCTTGCGAGCTACGCGAAGTACGGCCTCGTCCCGCAGGTCACGCCGACGACGGACGTGCCGATCATGCTCGACCGCATCCCGCGGCAGGCGGTTGAAACCGATCTCCAGTTCATTCGCCGCATGGCCGAGCGCAACGGCTTCATCTTCTACATCGAGCCGCTCACCTTCGGCGTCAACACCGCTTACTGGGGGAAGGAAAACCGTCTGGGCGTGCCGCAATCGGCGTTGACTTTAGGCACGGGCGCGTCCACCAATCTCAAGTCGCTGCACTTCACGCAGGACGCGCTCGCCCCCGTCAGCCCGCGCGGCACTTTCGTCGAACCCATCACGAAGACCGCGATCCCGATCCCGCAGTTGCCGTCGCTGCGCATCCCGCCGTTGGCGTTGTCGCCCGTCGCCGCCCTGCGCACGGTCTTGATGCGCGACACTTCAAACCAGAACCCGGCGCAGGCCGCCACGTCCGCCCTCGCCAGAGCTACTAACAGTCCCGATGCGGTGAGGGGCGAAGGCGAAATAGACACCGTGCGCTACGGGCACGTGTTGCGCGCGCGCAAGCTGGTCGGCGTGCGCGGCGCGGGGCTGTCTTATGACGGCAACTATTATGTGCGCCGCGTCACGCATAACATCACCCGGGGCGACTATAAACAGAGTTTCACCGTTAGCAGAGAAGGTACGGGCGCAACGCTGCCCGTGGTCATACCATGAGCAACCAGTTCTACGGCAAATATCGCGGCACGGTGACGGACATTCAAGACCCCTTGATGATGGGTCGCGTGCGAGCCAAAGTGCCGGACGTGTTGGGCGATCAGGAGAGCGGTTGGGCGATGGCTTGCGTGCCTTTCGGCGGCAGCGGCATGGGCTTCTTCGCGCTACCGAAAGTCGGCGCGGGCGTGTGGATTGAGTTTGAGCACGGCGACCCCGATTACCCGATCTGGACGGGCTGCTGGTTTGGCTCCATGGCCGAGTTGCCGCCCGAGTTGCTTGCGCCGCCCTACAAGAAAGTGCTGCTCAAGACCGAAGGCGGCCACAGCATCGTGCTCGACGACACGCCCGGTGTCGGCGGCATCACGCTCGAAACATCCGGTGGCCAGAAGATCGTGCTGAACGCGATGGGCGTCGAGATTACGAGCGGGCAGGGCGGGACGATCAAGATTACGGGGCCACAGGTTTCAGTCAACGACGGCGCACTGGAGGTGATCTGAAAATGCCGGGATTTCTGCTGCACATGGGGGCTACGGTGCTCTGCGCGCATGCGGGTCAGGCGCAGCCGACCGCGCCCAACCCGCGCGTCAAAGTCGGCGGCCAACCCGTCGTCACGCTGCCGACGCTGTACACGATTGCCGGATGCACCATGCCGCCGCCGACCGCAGGCAACGGACCCTGTGTGACGGCTCAATTTCTCATGGGCGCAACGCGCGTCAGGGCTGGCGGCCAGCCAGTCCTGTTGCAGGACAGTCAGGCCATCTGCACGCCGACGGGCACGCCGCTCAACATCGTCGTCACGCAGGTGCGCGTGAAAGGAAACTGAACGCGCCTGCCAGCGAGGAACAGATATGCAGATCGATTACCCCTATGACTTCGACACACGCGGTCGCACCGCCGAAACGACCGAGGACGAACATATCCGCGACCTGATCGAAGAGGTCTTGTTCACCACGCCCGGCGAACGCGTCAACCGTCCCACCTTCGGCAGCGGCCTGCTGCAATTGCTGTTTGCGCCGAACGGTCAGGCGCTCGCGGCGGCCACGCAGATGACCGTGCAGGGCGCGCTGCAACAATGGCTCGGCGAGTTGATTCAGGTCGAAGCGGTTGACGTGCAAAGCGAGGATTCGAAGTTGCAGGTGCTGGTTCAGTACACGGTGCGCCGCAATCAGCAGCGGCACGTTGACCAGTTCGGGCGGGAAGGATTAACCGGATGATCTACTTTTGCTGCGATGAGCGTCGCCGCCATGAAGTACGTGATCCGGCGAGCGGCCTGAATGGCATAGATTTTCTGGAGGTGCTCGATGCTGCCGCCCCGGTGCAGAGCGAGCGGCAGCGTAAGCTGTTCGTCCATTTTCTCAAAGACCTGACGCCGGGCGACCTGACCGCCAACAACTTCCTCATCGCAGGCGGCGAGCGCATACGCGGGATCAAAGTTATCCCCCCGGTGGAACTCGGGACGGGCACGCAAGCCAACGTCCTCACGATTGAAGTTGATCAACCCGGCGACTTTTCCATCTACACGCTGCGCCTCGTGCAGGACGCGAATCACGCGCATGACACGGACGCTGGCGGCGGCGAGCCGCCCGCCGGTTTCGACCCGGTGCTCTCGTCAGTTCCCTTCTCTTTCAAAGTCGAATGCCCCAGCGATTTCGATTGCCGCCCGCAGCGCGTCTGCCCGCCCGGCCTGCTCGCCGAGCCGGAGATAGATTATCTCGCTAAGGACTACAACAGCTTTCGCCAGTTGATGCTGGATCGGATGTCCGTGCTGCTGCCGCAATGGCGTGAGCGCAACGCGGCGGATGTCGGGATCGCGCTGGTCGAATTGCTGGCCTACGTCGGCGACCACCTCAGCTATCAACAGGACGTGATCGCCACCGAAGCTTATCTGGACACGGCGCGCCGACGCGTCTCCGTCCGCCGCCACGCACGGCTGGTTGACTACCCGATGCACGACGGCTGCAACGCCCGCGCGTGGGTGCAGGTGCAGGTGGATTCGGACAACGTCTTGCTCAAGCGCGGCACGCGGCTGCTGACTCGCGTGGCCGCACTCACGCAACAGGTGGTCAATCCGAATACAGACCAGCAGGCGTTGCGCCAGATCAACGCGGCGCAGTTCGAGACGTTCGAGACGATGGTGGACGTGACGCTCTTCGAGGCTCACAACGAGATCGAGTTTTACACCTGGGGCGAAGAGCGTTGCTGCCTGCCCGTGGGCGCGACGCAGGCGACGCTGAAAGGCAGCTTCCCCGATTTGCAGCCGGGCGACGTGCTCGTGTTTGAAGAGGTGCTGGGGCCTTTGACGGGCTTCGCCGCCGATGCCGACCCCGCGCATCGTCATGCCGTGCGACTGACGAAGATCAACCGGGAGATCGAGCGCGAAAACGGCGACAAGAGCCAACTGACAGACCCTTTAACGAAGCAGGAATATGTAGAGATTGAGTGGCACACCGACGATGCGCTGCCGTTTGCGCTCTGCGTCTCGGCGCGCACGGAGGATTCGGAATACCTGCCGAAAGTCAGCGTCGCGCGCGGCAACATCGTCCTCGCGGATCATGGCCGCACCCACACGGAATCGCTCGGCTTCGCGCCCGATGCCAGCAGCGCGCTCGCGACGGTTGCGCCGCCAGCCCTTGAGCGTTGCGCCGACAACTCCCACGCGCCCGTGCCTCCGCGTTTTCGCCCGCGCCTGACCGAGCAGCCTTTAACGCAGGCCGCGCCGCTCAACGCCTTCGTCGGCAGCCAGTCGCAAACGCCGCTCGCACGAAATCCGAGCGCGTCGGCCTCGGCTGCGTTTCGCTGGGAGATGCGCGCCGTGCTCCCGGCGGTGAAGCTCACGGACACGAGCGGCGGGTTGTGGTCGCCGCAGCGCGATCTGTTGTCGAGCGACGCTTTCGCAGAAGAGTTCGTCGCCGAAGTTGACGAGGACGGGCGCGCGACCTTGCGTTTCGGCGACGACCAGTACGGCCTGAGACCCACGCCCGGCCTTAAGTTCACCGCCACGTACCGCGTCGGCAACGGCGTGCGCGGCAACATCGGCGCAGAGTCTCTGGCGCACATCCTCACGGACGACAGCAGGGTCACGAGCGTGCGAAATCCGATGCCCGCGCGCGGCGGCAAGGAGCCTGAAAGCATCGAGCATGTGCGCCGCGTCGCGCCGAGCGCGTTTCGCATACTGGAACGCGCCGTGACGCCGGAAGACTACGCCGAAGTCGCCGGGCGGCATCGTGAAGTGCAGCGCGCGGCGGCGACCGTCCGCTGGACAGGCAGTTGGCGCACGATCTTTTTAACGGTGGACAGGTTAGGTGGCCGCCCGGTGGACGCGGAGTTCGAGCAAGACCTGCGGCTTCATCTCGAACGCTACCGGATGGCCGGACACGACATCGAGATTGACGGGCCGCAATTCGTGCCTCTCGAAATCGAGATGACCGTCTGCGTCGAACCGTCCTACTTCCGGGGCGATGTCAAGGCCGCGCTTCTGCAAGTTTTCAGCAACACGACTTTGCCGGACGGGCAGCCCGGCATCTTCAATCCCGACAAATTCAGTTTCGGCCAGCCCGTCTATCTGAGCGCGCTCTATCAGGCGGCGCAGCAGGTGGACGGCGTGCGCTTCGTGGAGATCAACAAATTTCAGCGGCTCGCCGTCGCCAGCAGTCAGGCACTCGACGAAGGGTTACTGGCGGTGGGCAGGCTGGAGATCGCGCGACTCGATAACGACCCGAATTTCCCCGAACGCGGCGTTCTGCGTCTCAATATGGAGGGCGGCAGATGAGTCTGGATTCAGACCAAGCTCAACTTAATCTGAACGACTGCGGGTGCTGCGAAGGGCTGTCGGTGGAGACGCCGCTCGCTATCGTCAACCGCCCGGGTCTCTCCGCTATCGCGTATCGCGTCGGCACACACGCGCGGTTCAAGGCGAGCATGCTCGCGCGTCTCTCGGATTCGGGTCTGCCCGAACTCGGCAACCTGAAGACGCGCGACGACGACGATTTCACAATCGCGCTGCTCGACGCGTGGTCGCTCACGGCGGACGTGCTCACTTTCTATCAAGAGCGCATCGCCAACGAGTCCTACCTGCGCACGGCCACAGAGCGCACTTCCCTCATTCATCTGGCACGCCTGATCGGTTATGAACTGCGACCGGGCGTGGCCGCCAGCACCTATCTCGCGTTCACGCTGGAAAACGCGGCGGGCGCGCCCGCCGCCGTGACGCTCGACACGGGTCTGAAAGTGCAGAGCATACCCGGCCCCGGCGAAAAGCCGCAGACGTTCGAGACCGTCGAGCAGGTGGCGGCGCGGGGCGAATGGAACGAGATGCGACCGCGCCTGACCGAACTGCGCATCCCCGCGTTCGGTTCGATCAGCACGTATCTGGAGGGCGTGACGACCACTCTCAAGAAGGGCGACATGCTCCTCTTCGTCGGCGAGGAACGCGCCGGAGATGTCGGCAGCGAGCGTTGGGACATCCGCCGCGTGGCGGTGGTCGAGCCGGATGCCGAAAACCAGCGTACCTTTGTGCGCTGGTCTGAGCCGCTCGGCAGCGTCGTGCCGCGCGTTGAACCGGGACAGCGGCAGTTGCAGATTTATGCCATGCGTCTGCGCGCTTCGATCTTCGGTTACAACGCGCCGGACTGGCACACGCTGCCCGTCGCGCTGCGCGTCGGCGAGGCTAATCCGAAACCTAATGACGCGCGGAATCCCGACCCCAACTACAAGTCTTTTCTCGAAGGCGCATACGCAAATCAGGAGAATTCATGGGCTGACAAGAAATTCGAACCGCCGCGCGGGAACACCTCGTTCATCAATCTCGATTCCGTTTATAGCCAGATCGTCCTCAACAGTTGGATCGTGCTTACGCGCCCGGAGAGCGGCGACGAGTCCGCTTACGGCGAACTGTACCGTGTGCGCGCCGTCGGCGAAGAGAGCAAATCGGCCTTCAACATCACGGGCAAGACAACGCGCCTCGAAATCTCCGGCGAGAATATTGACAAGTTCTCGCCGCGCAACGCGACCGTCCATGCGCAAAGCGAAGAGGTGCAGCTTGCCGAAACGCCGATCACCGAGCCGGTCTGGAAAGACGTCATCGTGCTCGACCAACTCGTCGAACCGCTGGCGGCAGGCCGCAAGATCATCGTGACGGGCAAGCGGCTGCGCGTGCGGGTCGAGAAATCGAGAAAGAAGTTCGCTCTCGTCTCGCTCGACGATCCTTCCAGCAGTAAGCAACTCAACGCGGGCGATGAATTGATCGTGCTGGCGTTGCCACTGGAAACTTCGGCGGCGGGCGTGGACATGCTGCACTGGCAAGTCATGGATGAAAGCGGCTTCGTGGGCTTTGTAGACGCGCCCGAAGATAAGCTCACGCTGGTGGCGGCGGCGAAAGAGGACGACGTGGTCAGCGAGGTAGCCACGGTCGAGGAGACGACGAACGAAGACGACACCCATACGAGGTTGAAGCTGACCGCGTCGCTCGCCAATGTCTTCGACCGCCCGACGGTCAAGATCAATGCCAACGTCGCCCTCGCCACGCACGGCGAGACGGTGGCCGACGAAGTGCTCGGCAGCGGCGATGCCGGGCAGCCTTACCAGCGTTTCACGCTCAAGCAGTCCCCGCTCACTTACACGAGCGCAGACACGCCATCGGGCGGACTGTCAACGCTGCAAGTCTTCGTCAACAGAATTCGCTGGCACGAAGTTCCCACGCTCTACGGTCATGGCCCACGCGAGCGCATCTACGTCACGTCCACCGATGACGACAAGAAAACGACCGTGCAATTCGGCGACGGCGAGTTGGGCGCGCGGCTGCCGATGGGGAGCGAGAACGTGCAGGCCACATATCGCAAAGGCATCGGCCTTGAGGGGCTGGTGGATGCGGGTCAACTGAGCCTCCTGATGACGCGCCCGCTCGGCGTCAAGGGCGTGACGAACCCGCAGCCCGCGAGCGGCGCGCAAGACCCGCAAAGTCTAGACGACGCGCGCACGAACGCGCCCCTCACGGTGTTGACGCTCGACCGCATCGTCTCGCTGCGCGACTACGAAGATTTCGCGCGCTCATTTTCCGGCATCGCGAAAGCCCTCGCCACCTGGACTTGGAACGTCCACACGCGCGGCGTCTTTGTGACCGTCGCCGGGATTGACGGCGCGGCGGTGGCGGATGATTCGGCGCTGCGCAATAGCCTCGTCTCGGCGATGCAGAAGTCGGGCGACGCGCAAATCCCCGTCACGCTCAAATCCTACCGCGGCATGACCTTCAAGTTGGTGGCGGACGTGAAGGTGGACGCCGACCATATCGAGCAGGACGTGCTGGCGGCGGTCGAGGCCGCGCTGCGCGCTAGTTTCTCATTCACGGCGCGCGCGTTCGGCCAGCCCGTCACGCTGAGCGAAGTGATGGCCGTCATGCAAAGCGTCGCCGGGGTCGTTGCGGTTGACATCAACAAGCTTCACCGCAGCGATGAAGCTGAAGCATTGAACTCGTTTCTAACGGCACGCGCGCCGCAGCCCGGCGATGATGCACAGGTCTTACCGGCTGAACTGCTGACGCTCGATCCGTTGCCGCTTGAATTAGGGGTGATGCCGTGAGCTTCGACGACAAGAAATTGTACGAGTTGCTGCCCGCCGTCTACCGCATCCGCGATGCGGAGCAGGGCGAGCCGCTGAAGGCGTTACTTAAAATCATCGCCGAACAGGCCGCCGTTCTGGAAGAGAACCTCGCCCAACTCTACGACGACCAGTTCGCGGAGACATGCGCGCCGTGGGTGCTGCCCTACATCGGCGACTTGATCGGCATCACGGGGCTGCCGGGGACGAACTTGCAAGCCCTCAGCCCGCGCGCCGAAGTGGCGCATACCATCGCCTATCGCCGGGGCAAAGGCACGGCTGCGACGCTTGAGCAATTGGCGCGCGACGTGACCGGCTGGCCTGCGCGCGCCGTCGAGTTTTTTCAACTGCTGGCGACGACGCAATACCTTAATCACCTGCGGCCTGAGAATCAGAGTTTTATCAACGTGCGCGCCGCCGAGCGTCTCGAATATCTCGGCAGCGCATTTGAGCACACGCCCACAGGCGGCGCAGCCATAACGCACACCGCCGACGTGCGGCGCATGGCGCGCGGTCGCTACAACATTCCGAACGTCGGCCTGTTTCTCTGGCGGCTCCGCGCGTTTTCGCTCACGCGCTCGCCCGCCGTGCCCGCGAGCGCGGGCGATAAACGTCGCTTCCTTTTCAGCCCGCTCGGAATCGACCTGCCGCTTTTCAATCTGCCCCTGACGGAAGGCGAGATCGCGCATCTGGCCGAGCCGATCAACGTGCCCGACAGGATCAAGCGGCGCGCGCTGCACCGGAGTCCGAGCGATTATTACGGCAGAGGCAAAAGCCTGCTCCTCGAACTAGCCAACTCGGACATCAACTTTGAGCCGACGGAAATCCCCGTCGAGGATGTGGTCGCCTGCGATCTGACGGACTGGACTAATCTCCCCGCCGACAAGATCGCCATTGATCCGGTGCTGGGTCGCATCGCGTTTCCGCAGGATCAGGCCGTGCCGGTGCTTGCCACTTTTCATTACGGCTTCAGCGACAGCATGGGCGGCGGTGAATACAACCGGCTCAGTTCGTCCGATACGCGCCAGACCGAAGTGCTCGACGCGAATGGTCAGCCGGTGCTGAACAGGGTGTCCAACTCTTTCTTCAAGGACGCCGCCGCGCAAAACGTTCTCTTTCAGACCATCAACGACGCCGTGTCACAGCTTAGCCCGAAAGGCGGCACTGTCGAGATCGTCAACAGTGGCCGTTACGAGGAGAACCTGACGTTCGACGCCACCGGCAAACGCATCACGCTGCGGGCTGCCGATAAACGCCGCCCCACCGTCGTGCTGAGTGCGGACATGCAAATCAGCGGCGGCGCAAACGACGAAGTGACACTTGACGGCCTGCTCATCGTCGGCGGCGCGCTGCGAGTCAGCGGTCGGCTAGGTCGCCTGCGGCTGCGTCATTGCACGTTCGTACCGGGCATCGCCTTAAACGCCGACGGTTCGCCCGCACAACCCGGCGCGCCGAGCCTCGTCGTTGACGCGGCCAATACGCGGGTCGAGATCGATCATTGCATCATCGGCGGCATACTCGCCGCTGACGACGTGGAGGTGCGGATCAACAACAGCATCGTGGATGCAAACGACGAGCAGAACCTGGCCTACGCGGGCACGAAATGGTTCGGGGGTCAGCTTCGCATCACGAACAGCACGGTCATCGGGCTGGTGCGCACGAGGCTTATGCGCCTCGCCTCGAACACGATCTTCCTCGCCGCCATCGCCGACGCGGATCAAGAGACGCTCGTCGCGCCGGTGCTGGTCGAGCGCAGGCAAGAAGGATGCGCGCGCTTCTCTTATCTGTCGCCGGGCGCGCGCGTGCCTAAGCGGTTTCATTGCCAGCCGGAACCGGATGATTCGTTGGTGCGCCCGCGCCTTGTGTCCAGCCGCTTCCGCGACCCGGAGTATTGCCAGTTGAGCGCGTGCAGTCCGCCGGAGATTCGCCGGGGCGCGGACGACGAGGGCTCGATGGGCGCATTCCACGATCTGCTGGAACCGCAGCGCGAAGCCCACCTTCGCGCGCGCGTCGAGGAATACCTCCGTTTCGGCCTCGAAGCCGGTATCTTCTACGCCACTTAACACACCTCTTGATAAGGAGCCTCCGATGAAATCCGATGCCACCCGCTTCACCTTTAACCCGCGCAAGCACCTGATCGGCGTGTCGCAGCAACAGGGACGCGTGCAACTCGACGCCGATTGGAACGAGCAGAGCGACATCTTCATTCATCGCATCGAGACGGAAGCGGCGGACATCATCGGCTTGTGCGGCGGCCCGCTGCATCAGGCGGCTTTTCATATCGCCGCCAACCTCGCCCAGCTATCTACGGAAGAACAGAGCCTGCCGCAGAACGATGCTTCGTCGCTGGTGTTCACCCCGCCTGATTTTTTAATCACCGCCGGGCACTATTACGTTGACGGGATTCTCTGCGAAAACGATCTCATCACAACCTACACCGGCCAGCCCGACTTGCCCGATGCGCCGCCCATCTCCGAGGCAGGCTTGTACCTGATCTACGTGGATGTCTGGCGGCGGCATCTGACCGCGCTGCAAGACCCCGGCATGCGTGAAATCGCGCTCGGCGGCCCCGACACGGCGACGCGCACGAAGACCGTCTGGCAGATCAAGCACTTTTTTGCGGGCGCGGACGCTACCGGCAACTGCCTGACGGCGTTCGACGACTACGAAGACCTGATCGCGCCGAGCAGCGGCAAGCTGGGCGCACGCACCCGAAAGGAGAACATCAGCACAGACCCCTGCATCGTGCCGCCCAGCGCGGGCTACCGTGGCTTGGAGAACCAGCTTTATCGCGTCGAAGTTCATCAGGGCGGCGCCGCGCTCGACGTGACGAGCGGCGGGGCGGGCACATCGGCCACGAGGGTGCAGAATCACAACGATCAGATCAAAGTGACGGGCGGTAGCTGGTCGGCGGGTCAGGCCGTCGAAATCTTCTCGCAAGAATCGGGCAGCGACCCGATGAACGGCACGCTGGCATACATCACCAACTTCGACTCCGGCTCGAAGACGTTGACGCTCAACACCAATGTCTCGAAGATCACGTTTGACGACCTGCGCGTGCGTTCTGTCAAAGCGACTTACAAGTGGTCGCGTGACAACGGCGCGGTCGCCACGGCGATTGAGAAGATCGACGGCGCGGAGATAACCGTGCATGATCTGGGGCCGGACACCGTGCTCGGCTTCAAAGAAGGCCAGTGGGTCGAACTCACCGACGACAAGCTCGATTTGCACGGCCTGCCTGGTCAGTTGGCGCAAATCATCAAGATTGACCCGGCCATCAATCGCATCACGTTGAACTACGAGCCGACGCCTTTGTCCTCGCATACCAGCGGCGTCGATGCGGCGCGTCACCCACTGCTGCGGCGTTGGGACGGCATCGGCGCGGTCAAGTTTCACCCGAACGTGGCCGATAATCACTATCTCGATCTGGAGAATGGCGTGCAGGTGCGTTTCTTCGCGGGCACGTTCAAGACCGGCGACTACTGGACGATCCCCGCGCGCACGGCCACAGCCGACGCGCAATCCGGCAACATCGAGTGGCCGCAGGAGGGGGGCGAGCCGCTATCTTTGTCGCCCTCGGGCATACAGCATCACTACTGCCGCGTCGCCATGCTGCACTGGGACGGCAGCAATTTCGATGTCGTCGAAGATTGCCGCAATCTCTTTCCGCCGATCACGGAACTGACCAGCCTCTTCTACGTCAGCGGCGACGGGCAGGAAGCGATGCCGAACGATCCTCTGCCGCAACTCTTGCAGGTTGGCGTCTTCAACGGGCGTTGGCCTGTCGCGGGCGCGCACGTCTCCTTCGTCACACAGAACAACGGACGCCTCGCCGCAAACCTCGCCGGTTTGCCTGCGGCCACGCACGAGTTAGAAGTCGTGACCGGCGCGGACGGCATCGCCAGTTGCGCGTGGTTACTCAACTCGAACGTGAACACGCCGAGCCAGCAAGTTGAAGCGCGGCTGCTCGATGCGAACGGCGATGCGTTGCCGCCCGTCGTCAGGTTCAACGGGAATCTCAGCATCGCCGCACAGGTGTTCTACGATCCCGGCACGTGCGGCACGCTGCAAAATCAGAGAACCGTGCAGCAGGCTCTGAGCCGGTTGGCGCAGTTGAGCAGTCTTTACCAACTCAGCGGCGACGGGCAGGAGATCATGCCCGGCGAAACGCTCGCCCCTTTGAAAGTGCTCGTCGCTGACAGTTGCGGCGCGATCACGGATCAGAAGCCAAAGGTCGAGTTTAAAATCGTGCCGCCGGGCACGGGCAAAGTTACAGACGGCGTCAAGCCGGATGACAACTCGGTAGTGGTTGCAGCCGACGCGAGCGGAGTTGCGACCTGCCTGTGGAAGCCCGACCCCGAAAGGCCGTTTCAGGAGGTTGAAGCGACGCTCATAGACGACGCCCCGCACCCGACCGTGCCGCCCGTGCGCGTGCGCTTCAACGCCACGCTCAGCCTCGCCAGCCACGTCGCCTACGATCCGACAAACTGCCCTAACCTCGCGGAAGCCGAGGTGAAAACCGTCCAAGATGCGATTGACGCTCTGTGCAATGTGCAGACTGGCGGCGGCTGCGAGGTGGTTGTGGGCGAGCGCGGGCAATTTGCGCGTCTGGACGAGGCCATCGAGAAGCTGCTTCAAGAGGGACAGACCAATCTCTGTATCTGCCTGCTGCCCGGCATTCACAGCTTGCCAACGGGGCTAAGCCTTGAAGCAACCACGAGCCAGATACACCTCAAGATCAAAGGCTGCGGTCGCGGCAGCCGCATCGTCGCCGGTTCGTCATCGAAACTGACCCGCCTCGCCTCTTTCACCCTGCGCGATGTGGAGTTGTATGCGGAAGCGCCCATCTCTTTCGACAGTTGCGGCGACATCAACTTTGAAGACTGCCACCTGATACAGGAGAACCAAACCGCTCCCTTTATCACGATAGCCCACGCCCGCCGCATCCAGTTTGAGGACAACGTCGTGTCCGCCACCCTGCCCATCGAGTCTAACCTCAGGTCGCCCGATACGGTCTTCGACCGGATCGCCCCGAACGTCTCGGAGATGTACAGGGTGACTGACAGAGGCGCATTCGAGCGGCAATCGGCGGAGGTGGCGAAAAATCTGGCGAGCCTGTCAACCAGCAAGCGCGGCACTCTGGTCAAGCAGCTTCAGAAAGCAATATCGGAGGCTGAGCGACAGACCAAACTAACCGCTGACGAAATCGCCAGTTACAGAAATTTCGCGGAGATAATGAATGAGCCGACTGTGGACGAGCCACGGCTGCGCCAGCGGCTCAGCGCCATCAGACTGGCCGCCTTGTCCGCAACGCCCGGTACGGCCATTGTCCTCAGGGACGCGGAGGCCGATACGAGGATCGAAGATAATAATATTACCGGCGTAATCAGCCTGTATGGCGTGCCCGGCAACGCGAGACTGACAGAGAATGAGATGAAACTTGTCTCGTCAGGTTTGAAGGCAGGCACTATCCGGTTCACCAATTCGCTGGCGAATCTGCACGTCAGCAATAACATCCTCCATCGTATGGCTGTCTCCGATGAGGTTATCGCTCTGCTGAAATCTTCCACGCCCACCGGCGGCGCAGCGATTGACCGCCTTTATCGCAGGTGCTTCTTCACCGACAATCTATTCAAGGGCGGCGATAGTTTGTTCGTCATGGAACACCTATCGTTGACTTCGAATAGCTTCGACAAGCGACCGGACATGGATGCCGGGGTTGCAGTTGCCAACGCGGCGACTTATTTGGGCAACTACGCGCCGGACGATATTCGCCTGTTCATGGTCGTGGGCAGCGGCCTCAACCCAACTTTGAATCTCACGATCAATATCGTGGAGGTTTAAGCGCGGCGACCTGCGCAAGGGCTGTCACGCCCCATAGTTACTGCGCTTCGCGGTCGGGCTTACGTTGCGGGCGTTGTCCGGTCAGGCTTGCCACGCGACTTCGTAGATGGAGACGGGTTGGATGCGGTTTTTGACGCTGATGGCGGGTAGCTGGCGGAGAGTGAAACGCTGGCCGGGGGTGGCTTCGATAACGGCGTAACTGGAGAGAATTTGCCCGCCTTGCGCTCTGGATTCGAGGCGGGCGGCCAGATTCACCGTGTCGCCGATGGCCGTGTATTCGGAGCGGCGTTCAGAGCCGATGTAGCCGACCGTGGCCTCGCCCGTGTGCAGGCCGATGCCGATGCTGATCTCTGGCAAACCCGCTTCGCGTAAACCGCGGTTGAGCACTTCGACCTGCCGTTGCATTGCGACCGCCGCGGCGAGCGCGTTGGACGCATCTTGCGGCGTGGCGGCGGGCGCGCCGAACAAGGCCATCAACCCGTCGCCGATGTATTTATCGAGCGTGCCGCCGTGCGCGAAGATCACGTCGGTCATCGCGGAGAAGTAGCGGTTGAGAATTTGCACGATGCGCTCGGGGGGCGCGTGCTCGGAGATGCGTGTGAAGCCGCGCACGTCTGCGAAGAGCACGGTCACGAGTTGGTTCACGCCGCCGAGTTTGAACGACTCCGGGTGTTCGAGCATCTGGCGCACGACGTATTCGGGCATGAAACGGCTGTAGTTGGCGCGCGCCACCTCTTCACGCGCCAGACGCTCGTGCGCGCGTGCGCTCTCGACGGCGACGGCGGTCTGCGAAGCGATGGCGGTCAGAAGTTCAAGGTCGTCTCGCGTGAAGACCGCCGCAGGGTCGAGGCGGTCGGCGTAGATCGCGCCGTGAACGCCCGACTCCGTGAGCAGCGGGGCGCAAATGGTCGAACGCACGCCCTGAGAAATAACCGAGTTGGCCTGTGCGAACTGAACGTCGGAAGCTGCGTCCTGCGAAAGCAGGGCGACCCGCTCGCCGAGCGCTTTGGTGAGGATCGTCCGGCTGACCGTGAACGGCTTCGTGCCGGGATGGTATGCCTCGCGCCGCGCTTTAATCCCGACGGGGTGAAGGCTCTCGAAACCGTCCGTGATCGGCGACTCGTTGCCGAGCAGCGCGACGACGCGGTCGGCGGGCGTCACGCGAAGAATAATATCGGTCGCTTTGTCGAAGATGGCCGCAAGATTGAAGACGGAGTTGAAGGTCTTGTTCAACTCGTAGAGCATGGCGAGAATGTCGGCCTTGCGGCGCAACACTTCAAGTTCCGAAGGCGAACCCTGTCCATTGATAGCAGCGTGCGCGGTCTGGTGCGGCAGGCCGTGGGCTGGCACGGCGATCTGCGTCTTGCCTAAAGCGGCATCCTCGTATCTGAGCGGCGCGGGTCGTGCTTCCGGTTCATCGTCGAGGAAGCGAAGCATGCTCCCGCCTATTTTTATCCGGTCGCCATGGGCGAGTTTGCACTCGTCGCGCTGTTGACCGTTGACCAGTATTCCGTTCGCGCTGCGCTTGAGCACAGACCCGTTGACGATGCCGTTGATCACGAAGAACGCGCCATCGCGCATGACGATGTGCGCGTGCTGGCGTGAGGCGCGCGGGTCGTTGAGCGGCACGCTGTTCTCAGGCGCGCGCCCGATGGTGCATTGTCCTTGCCCGTTGAGCGCGTACTGCCACTTCCGCCCTCCGGCATCTTCAATATGGAGAACAGCCATCAGTGAATTCCATCAAATTTAGAGCCTACAATTTGGGATGGCAGGCGTTTGCAGCCGGACGACGCAGCGACGCGGCGCAGGCGCGAAGCAATAACATATGTCGTGGCCGTCCTGCAACAATATGTTTGAGAGGCTTAACCTTTGCGCCGGTCTTTCTTTGTTACTGGAAAGACGGCGCGCGACGCGGGGGAGGACGCCGCTCCCCGCCCGGCGGCGGATGGCCGCCATCGCCGTGATGCGGTGGGGGCGGCGGGCGAAACTGCTCGCGTTGCCGCTGTTGTTGCAGTTCCAAGTCCTGCTGTTTCCTTCTCCGTAAATCCTCTGCGCGCTGCGCGTCATATTCGGCGGCGGCATTATTAACGCCGACCGGCGAACTCGAAGCGGGCGACTGAATAACCAGACCGGACTTGTCGGCTGAAGCTCCGACGGCGGGCGACAGAACATTCGACCCGTCGGCGTTCGTGCCGGAGTTGCCCGACGCCTCCGCTTCTCTGGACGGGCTTTGCCCTGCCGGAGCCTGCGACTCGACGGCTGTGCGCTGGTCTAGCGACGGCGAAAACGTCTGCTCGGAGGCGGAAGCGGGGCTGGAAGTTTGGCGTGTGGCCTCGGTCTGCGTCGCGTCCGGCTCAAGGGGCTGAGTTCCGGCGGGTGCGCCGCTGGATTGAGTTCCGGCTTGCGACGCGGAGTTGGTCGTGGGCACGGCGGGGCTTTTCAAAAGCGGAAAGGCGACGAAGGCGCAGGCGGCGAGCACGGCGCAGGCGACGCCGACGAGCATTGCACGCGAACTCTTGCGCCCGTCCGGCGCAGGGGGCGTCT
>DASPJG010000193.1:0-3794 GCA_035628755.1 Pyrinomonadaceae bacterium | reverse complement strand
TTCCCCAGAACTTCACCCGCCACTTCCGAAATACGCTGTCCCGTCTCGATCTCGATGCCCTTCGTTGCGCTGACGAGCACGACATCGACGCGCAGCTCGCCCTTCATACGCT
Source organism: Pyrinomonadaceae bacterium (assembly GCA_035628755.1). Taxonomy (GTDB): domain Bacteria; phylum Acidobacteriota; class Blastocatellia; order Pyrinomonadales; family Pyrinomonadaceae; genus JAIVJZ01. The sequence continues at coordinate 3,682 of DASPJG010000193.1, read as the reverse complement.
CCAACAACTCGCGCGTCGCGTGTGAAGGCGCGGCCAGTATCACCATCCGCGCGTCCCCCACCGCCTCGCCTAACTCGCCCGTCGCACTTACGTCGCCCACGAACTCATGTGCTGTCAGATAGACACCGTTCACGCGCCGCGCGTTGATCCCGGAGACGACTTCCCCGTTGCGCGACCACAGCCTCACGGCATGCCCAGCCCGCCCGGCCACCAGCCCCAGAGCCGTACCCCAACCGCCCGCACCGATGATCGCAATGTGAGACATAATTCAGCACAGGAGTTACGAGCCAGAAACCAGAATAAAAGTTGCTTCGGCCTGTCTTCCTTCCGGCTTCTGTCTCGTGAATCCTGTCCCCTCACTGATCATTTCAGTTTGCTCTCCGTGCCTTTCAATAACCTGCCGATGTTGGCGCGGTGCATGAAGATAATGAGCGCGCCACCGGCGGCGGCAACCGCTATGACGGGAGCGGCAATCACGTCCGGGTTGCTTCTGTCGCTCAAGAGCCAGATGAACAGGGGCAGCGTCGCCGTCGCCGTGATCGAACCGAGCGAGACATAGCGCGTCGCCCACACGACGGCGAGAAAAACCAGAGCGGCGAGCGCGACCGCCGCGGGCGTCAAACTAAGGAACACGCCGAGGCCGGTCGCCACGCCTTTGCCACCGCGAAATTTCAACCAGACCGGAAAGACGTGTCCGGCGACAACGGCTATCGAAGCGATTGCCACCCACCAGTTAATGCCGAAGTCCGGCGTGAGCAGCCAGCGCGCGAGCAAAGCGACGAGCGCGCCCTTCGCGGCGTCCAGCAGAAGCGTCAACAGCCCCGCGCCCTTGCCCGCGCGGCGCGTCACGTTCGTCGCGCCCGTTCCGCCCGAACCCGTCTCGCGCACGTCGCCGCCGCCCCTCACGTACACGATCAAATAGCCGAAAGGGATCGAGCCGATCAAATACGCGGCGACAATAAAGAACGCGGGCAGCAGCAATGCAAATCACTCCGCGACAGCGCAAAACATTATGCGACGAGCGAACGGCGACTATAGCAACCTGCCGGAAGGCGGGGCAAGCGTCGGGGAGGCGGGGGGCGCACGGAGGAAAGTTGGTTGCAGCGGGCGGAAGAAAGTCGGTTTCAAATGAGGCGGCGGCGCAGGAGGTCGAGCGCGGCCTGCGAGGCTCGCCAGCGGATGAGTTGGCGGTCGCCGGGGAGGAGCAATTTGCGGTGCTCCGTGTGCGCGTCGTCGGAGAGCGCGATATAGACGAGGCCGACGGGTTTGTCTTCCGTGCCACCGCCCGGCCCGGCAATGCCTGTGACGCTCAGGCCGAAGTCGGTGCCCGCGCGCTCGCGCACGCCCTCGGCCATCGCCTCGGCGACGGGCGCGCTCACTGCGCCGTACTCCGCGATCAAATCGGACGGCACGCCGAGCAGGCGCACCTTCGCATCGTTGGAATAACTCACGACGCCTTCCATGAAATAGCTTGAAGACCCCGGCACTTCCGTCAGCCTCTCGGCGACGAGGCCGCCCGTGCAGCTTTCGGCGACGGCGAGGGTGAAGCCGTTGACGGCGAGGCGCAGGCCGACGATCTCTTCCATCTGCTCGCCGCGAAAGGCGAAGATCGCATCGCCCAGCCGCTCTTCGATTTGCCCGGCCAGCCCGTCGAGCAACAGTTCGGCCTCCTGCTCGGTGCGGCCTTGCGCGGTCAGGTGAATTTCGATCTCGCTGCGGTTGAAGAGAATGGTCGTCTGCGGGTTTTTGTACTGCGTGTAGACCGGCGCGATGCGTTCGTCAACCGCCGACTCGCCAAGCCCCGACACGCGCAGCACGCGCCGCGCGACGCGCACGTCGCCCGCCTTTCCCACGAGCCGCTCGCCGATGTGCGTTTCGTACATCGGGCGCATCTCGCGCGGCGGGCCGGGCAAGAGGATAACCGCGCGCCCTTCGTGTTCGAGGTACATGCCGGGGGCTGAACCGTGCGGGTTGTCCAACACCTCCGCGCCTTCGATGATCATCGCCTGCCGCGTGTTGATCTCCGGCATCTTGCGCCCCCAACGCATAAACTTCTCGCGGATCGCTTCGAGCACCGCTTCGTTCAAGACGAGACGCCGCCCCATCGCGCGCGCGGCGATCTTGCGCGTGATGTCGTCTTCGGTCGGCCCCAGACCGCCCGTCGTGATGACGACACGCGAGCGGCGCAGCGCGTCTCTGATCGTCTCTTCGAGCCGCGCGTCGTCGTCGCCGACAATGGTCTTGAGTTTGACTTCGATGCCGATGGAGTTGAGTTTCTCGGTCAGCCAGAGACTGTTCGTGTCGGCGCGATCCGGCGTCAGCAGTTCAGAACCGATGGCGATGATTTCAGCGGTGAGCATCTGTTTACAAAATTACGGGCGCAGGGCTTCGGCCAAGAATATCTCACGCAAAGGCGCAAAGGCGCAAAGCGCGACATAACGGAAGGCATAAAGTTGAACAGGTTTTCTTCACCCATTCTTTGCGCCTTTGCGCCTTCGCGCGAACTTTTTTGACCGCGCTAGCTCTCAACCGAGCCGAAGAGTTTCACCTCGCGCACCCACATCACAAACGGGCGTCCGCGCGGCCCCTGTTGCGCGGGCTGAAAGATACGAACGCGCGTTGTCGTGACAGGCGCAAACTCAAAGGCCGTGCGGTCGTAGTTATTTCCGGGTTCGATGGTGGAGATCGTCTGCCACTCGCCGCGCGCGTCCGGTGTTTGCAGTTCGACGCGACGCGAAGCGACGAAGCGGTCGCGGTCGAAGCCCCAGTAGATGTAGACGGCGGAGACGCGCGCGGGCGCGTCGAGTTGGAGTTCGATCCAGTGCGGTTCGTGCGTCTCGGCGGAAGCCCAGTTGCCTTCGTTGTAGCGCATGCCGGAGATGCGCTTCACGTCGAGCACGCCGTCGTTGAGCGGCTTCGACGTGTAGCCGTCGAAGCTCGAATCAACCAGAACGCGCGCCGCGCTCAGTTCGGCGAGAGCAGGCAAAGTTTCCGGCGTCGCTTCGGTCGCAGGTGAAACTTGCGGAGCTTGCATTTGCGGGGCGGCGGGCGCATTGCGCGACGCTTGCGCGCGACGCTCGGCTTCGCGCGTGAAGCGAAAATAGATGAGGATGCCGCTCAGGAGCGCGAGCGCGACGAGGCTGACGACCACCCACTTGCCGCGAGGGTTCGCCCGCGTACTGCGGCGAGAGGGCTTGAGCGTTTGCGGGCGCAGGTGCGCGAGTTTGGTGGTTGCGGGCGATGCGCCGAGTTCCGCGCCGCACGCGCGGCAAAGCTCTTCGCCCTCTTCGGCCTCCGTGCCGCAGGCCGGGCACGCGTCGCTGCGGATGCGCTGCGTAATGTAGTCGTGCCGGATGGTGTTGTCAGCGGTCTCGTGCAGTTCGTGCGTGCCGACGGGGCGATAAGTTTTCGGCGGGGCTTCAGCCGCTTCGGCGACATCGCTCGCGTCGCGTTCGCGCGCCGTCCTGATCGCGCGGAGGAAATCCGCCGCCGACGCGTAACGCCCCGCCGGGTCTTTTTCGAGCGCGCGCAAGATTATGTCTTCGACTTCGAGCGAGATGCGCGGGTTGATCTCGGTCGGGAGCGGAGGCGGTTCTTCGAGGTGCGCGCGTAAAATCTCGGTGCGCGTCCGCGGTTCGCGTTCGTTGCCGAAGGGCGGCCCGCCGGTGAGCATCTCATAGAG
>DASPJG010000192.1:0-3122 GCA_035628755.1 Pyrinomonadaceae bacterium | reverse complement strand
AAGGCGGGAGAGAAAGTGATCTTGCAGTTGGAGGAGAACGAGGAGTTTGTAGTGGGGTTCTGGGGATGCGTGCTGGGCGGCTTCGTCCCTGTGCCGATCGCAGTTTCTCCAACGTATAGTGAAGTCAACGGGGTGGTGAGCAAACTATATAACGCATGGAAACTGTTGGATAAGCCTTTGATTATCACCAGCGCCGGCCTTCGGGGGGCGATAAGCGGTTTATCAAATTTGCTGGAAATGGATGGATTGCGCATAGAAACTATCGAAGAGTTGCGAGCTAGCGAACGAGACGGCGAGTGGCATCAAGCCTCACCTGATGAGATGGTTTTATTTCAACTGACCTCCGGAAGCACGGGTGTCCCGAAGTGTGTGACGCTGAGCCATCGTAATGTCATTCATCAGATCAGGGCGTCCATTCAACTCAACGGGCATACGGCGGACGACATCGCATTGAATTGGATGCCGATGGATCATGTGGGTAGTCTTATCTGTTACCACATGCGCGACGTTTATCTGGGAAGCAAACAAATATTTGCAAAGCCGGAAACGGTGATCGAGCGTCCGCTGAACTGGCTAGATTGGATCGAAGAGTACGGGGTGACACAGACGTGGGGCCCGAATTTCGCATTCAAACTTCTTATTGAAGAAATATCGAAGGGCAACGATAGGAAGTGGGATCTGTCTTCATTGAAGTTCATTATGAACGGTGGAGAGCAGGTTTCGCTTCAGGTTGCCAGAACATTTCTGAATCTATTTGCGCAGCATGGTTTAAACCCCGACGTGATGCACCCGGCCTACGGCATGGCTGAATTGTCGTCCGCGTGCGTGTACTCGCATGCATTTGATTTGGAACGCGGCACAGGGGTCAATTTCGTCGATAAGAACTCTCTGGGGACGCAGATTCGCAGGGTCAATACCGATCACGAAGATGCCATTACTTTTGTCGAAGTCGGCGTCCCCATTCCGGGTTTCTCGATGCGGATTGTCGATGGCGATAACCAGCTATTGTCGGAAAGCACTATTGGTCGTCTGCAATTCAAAGGCCCGAATGTGACCTCGGGTTATTACAACAATGATGAAGCAAATGGCGAAGTCTTCTGTGATGACGGGTGGTTCAACACGGGAGACTTAGGGTTCATCTTTGATGGTCGGTTAACTATTACAGGCCGCGAGAAGGATATGATTATCCTGAACGGGTCTAACTATTACAACCATGAGATCGAAGCGTGCGTTGAGGAAGTAAAGGGCGTCGAGCCTACTTTTGCGGCGGCTTGCAGTACGCTGGATGCGACTGCCGAAGTTGAGAAACTTGCCATCTTTTTCACTCCTACAAGCGATGATCCGGCGGAGAATGCTCACGTCTCCGACGAGATTCGCAGTGCGGTCGCTCGCAAAATAGCCATCAGCCCTGACTACATTATCCCGGTCGAAAAGGAGAAGTTTCCTAAAACCACGAGCGGCAAGATTCAACGCGCCCAATTACGCAAGATGCTTGAGGCCGGGGGTTTCGACGATGCGCTGACGGCGCTCGACCTCTCGCTTCGTAATCACTATACCCTCCCCGATTGGTGCTTCCTTCTCTCCTGGTTCCCGCGCCCCCTGCGTTACCTCTCTCCCTTGCTTCCCCCTCCCTGCTCCCTGCTCCTCTTCTGTGACCGCTCCGGCCTCGCCGCGCGCCTCTCGCTCCTGCTCTCCCCGCTCGGCTTCCACTGCATCCTCGTCCAGGCCGGCTCGGATTTCTCTCGCCCCGCGCCTTCGCATTTCATCATCAACCCGCTCGACTCGCTCCACTATCATCGCCTCTGCGAGTCGTTGGCCGCCGACTCCGCGCGTCCCTCCATCGTCCTTCATCTCTGGACTTACGACCTGCCTCCGGCCGCTCCCGCTTCCTCCGACGAGTTGCGGCGCGCGCAACGCGACGGCCTCTTCAGTCTGCTCTGGCTCGTGCAGGCGCTCGCTTCCTCCACCGCGCCCGCGACAGTCGGGTCACAGCCCGTGGCCGCGACAGTCGAGTCGGAGCCTGCGCCGGTGCAACTCTATTTCATCTCGCGCCACGCGCAGGCCAGTCGCCCCCGCACGCTGCTCGCTCCGCAGCACGCGACCGTGCCCGGTCTGCTCAAGAGTCTCAGCGCCGAGTTGCCGTGGCTGCGCGTCCGCCATCTGGATTTGGAGACCGAAGCCGTGGAGGCGAGCGCCGACACGGTGCTGCGCGAGATGAGAGCGGTCAAGGGCGAGGCGGAAGTCTCTTATCGCGGCGGGGAGCGGTTGGCGCCCCGGTTGGAGCGATTGCGGATGAGCGCGGAACCGTGCGTGCGGGAAGCGTTCGCGCCGGGCGCGCTGTACCTGATGACGGGGGGCTTGGGAGGCGTGGGCAGCTACCTCGCCGCAGAGTTGATGCGCCGCTACGGAGTCAGACTGTTGCTGGTAGGGCGGCGTCGGATACCGGAGCGAGAGGGGTGGGAAGCGGAGGCGGCGAGAGGGGGCGAAGGGGCGAAGCTCGTCAAGCGGGTGAAGGAGTTGGAGCAGAGCGGGGGCGAGTGGATGTACCGGGTGGCGGACGTGTGCGACGGGGCAGCGTTACGCGCAGCGGTGCGGGAGGCGGAGGCGGAGTACGGCGAGAGGCTGCGCGGCGTGCTGCACCTGGCGGGCGAGGAGGGGGTGGAAAAGCACTGGCGGGAGATGGATGAGCATTGGGCGGTAAAGCAGAGCGAGGAGCGGATGGAGGAGGCGTTGCGGGCGAAGGTATACGGGACGAGAGAGGTATATGAGTTAGTCAGAGAGTATGGAGGGGAGTGTGAGGTGGTGCTGTTCGGGTCGGTGAACGGGATATTCGGGGCGGCGACGTATGGGGGGTATGCGGCGGCGAACAGTTATCAGGAAGGGGCGTCGGTGTATGAGCGAGAGGCTGGGGGAGTGGGGGAGAGCCGGAATTACAGTTGGACGGTGTGGGGGGGACGAGGGATGAGCGAGGGGATGGGAGAGTATGTGAGAGAGGTGGTGGAGGGGCGAGGATACGAGGTGATGAGAGAGGAGGAGGGGCTGTGGAGTTTAATTGGGATGCAGCGGCGCGGGCAGCAAAATGTGATCGTCGGGTTGAACCCTTCCAACCCTCTCGTTAAGCG
>DASPJG010000191.1:0-4680 GCA_035628755.1 Pyrinomonadaceae bacterium | reverse complement strand
CAGGATCGTCTTCGGGTGCAGCACCTTCGCGCCGAAGTAGGCGAGTTCCGCCGCTTCGGCGAAGGAGAGGTTGGGGATGGTGCGCGCGTGCGGGACGACGCGCGGGTCTGCCGTCAAAACGCCGTTCACGTCCGTCCAGATTTGAATCTCGCGCGCCCCTATGCTCGCGCCGACGAGCGCGGCCGTATAGTCAGAGCCTCCGCGCCCGAGCGTCGTCGTGCGCCCATCGGCGGTCGAGCCGATGTAGCCGCCGAGCACGGGGATGCGCCCCGCAGCGAGCAGGGGCGAGAGTTCGGCGCGCGTGTGCTCGTAGGTCTCATCGTTGGCTGGCGTGGCCGAGCCGTGCGCGTCGTCGGTGATGATGCAGCGTCGCGCGTCCACGTAGGCGGAGGGCAACGCGCGCTCGGCGAGCACGGCGGCGAGCAACTTCGCCGAGAGACATTCGCCGTAAGAGAGTATCTGATCTTGCAGTGGCCGACGCGGCTCGCCGTCCGAGGCGACGCGGCGCAACAGTTCGCCGAGCGCGCGCCGGGCAAGTTCGAGTTCGAGAAACAACTCGTCGCGCGCGCCTGCGGGCAGAACGCGCGCGACGAGCATGTGCCGTTCAAAGTGTTCTTCGAGGGAGCGGAGCGCGCCGTCGGCGTCGCCCGTCGAGGCGGTGTCCACGCTCGCTAAGAGCGCGTCCGTAACGCGGCTCATCGCGGAGACGACCACGACGGGACGCTCCTCCTCCTGCGCGCGTGCGCCGACGATCCGCGCCACACGCGCAAACGCACGCGCGTCCTCGACCGACGTGCCGCCGAACTTCATCACGGTTGGTTGATCAGCCACTACCTCTCACTCACCCGGCGCGCGCTGAGAGCGCGCCGGAAAACAGCCGAAGAAATTTTTTTATGACGGTTTAACGGGGCGAGGCATTATAAGGCATGAGGCGCATTGTCTGATACGCGCGGCAGCTTCCGGCGATAAAAATCCCTGCCCAAAATTATAAAGGCCGGACAACCTTGTCCGGCCTTTAGACGATTTCTGGGAGACAGGGACTCGAACCCCGAAAGCCTGATCCAGAGTCAGGTGTGATACCATTTCACCATCTCCCAACAAGAGGCGATGCACAAAATTAACGTGCGGGCGCGGTGGTTGTCAACCGCGCCTCCGCCGCCTTTTCGGCCTCACCCGCAGTTCATGTTTATTGCGACGGCTTGACAGCGACAGTCGCATCGCTGCTGATGGATACCTCAAAACGTTTGCCCGCCGGAATGATCGCGTTCTCCCCGCGCTTGAAGCCGTGCAGGAGCGCGACGGGGGCGATCAACGGCAGCAGCGCGCCCGTCAGTATCATCTGAGTTGCCACCTTCGCGCCTTTGCTGTCGCCTACGATCCGCCCTGCGGACGCGAGCGGGATGCGCGTGCCGTCCACGGCGGTCACATCCTGCATCATCCACGCGATGCGCCCGGCACGTCCGAAGTGCCCGCCTCTGCTTGATTTCACGACACGCGCCGTGGCCGTCGCGCCGACAGCGATGACTTCAACTCCGTCCACGAGCACCGGGTTGACCACGCGAAAACTGATCAACTCGCCCGGACGCACCTGCTGCGAACTGATCGTGTAAGCCATCTCAACATCAAGCGGTGTCCCGCGCGGAAGTTTCACCCGGAGAGCCTGCGGCGGCGCGACAACAGGAGGGGAAGCTGTCTCCGGGGCAGGCCTTGTAGCCGTCGCAGTGAGCATGGCAGCGATCACGACATCGGGCACGCCGCTGGCCTTAAGTTGTTCCAGAGCGGCGGGCGTCGTCTCGAAGTTACGGGGCGACGATTTAATTTTGGCGATAATAGCATCGGGCGCAAGATTGGCTCTGACCATCGCCAGCACGTCGGCGTTGCCGAGCGGCATGGCGGCGGCTTCCTGCGACGGTTGGATGATTTTTGCTGCCTCTTGCGGGCGCGCGGTGGACGGTATTGCCAACGCTTCATGAGCGATGAGCAGTGATAATAAAAGGGAGATGGAAAGCTTCTTCATGCGGAGTGCTCCTGAAAAAAGTGTCTGGACGCCGAAGTGATGGCAACCCGGATGCCACGCATCCTGACACGGATTTTCGGAGCAGCCACGGCTGATTAGGACACTTTTTTCAAGTGTCCAATATTTGAAGCGTGTACGTTGTGTTTGTGGAGCGAGCTAACTTAAGAGGCGGGATTAAATTTGACCGTCGGTATGAAGGCGCGCATGCCCGTCCCTTGCGGGCAGGGCATGCGCGCGCAAAATTACACAGACATTTCTTCCTCTTCGACGAGGTACGGCGACACCTTGACCGGCTTCTCGTTGGCATCTTCGGCGAGGATGGCCTGAACGATGGGCAGCGAGAGCGAGTGCCGCTTGGGGATGCCGGGAACTTCCTTGCCTTTGGCATAGACGGGGTGACGCCCGTGCTCTTCGTACCACTCGGCGAGTCCGGCGGTCTTGTGCATGTTCTCGATGATCTGCCGCCAGCCGACGCCGGTGTTATAGGCGCAGAAACTGATCTCGCCTTCCTGCGTGCCGTAGGGGATGACGCACATCTCCGTGCGGCGGAAGTCGTAGTTGAACAGGTCTTGAAACCACATGCCCTCGACGCAGAGGACGCGCCACGCGTCGTCGGGGTCTTGCGAGCCGTGCTGCGTCTTCATGCGGTCGTTGCGATCCGAGTTCGAGTTGGTCGAAGACGGCTTGAAGAGATTGATGATCTGCGAGATGGGGAAGCCTTCGGGCGCACGTTTCGCGTCGAAGTTGCGCATGATGGTCATGCCGAGTTGCGCCATCGACAGCTTCGCGCCGCGCGCCGTGTCGGTGATGACGGCCACGTCGCGCATGAACTGCTCGTAGTTGAAGAACTTGAAGAGCGGCGTCCACTCGCCCGTGTGACGGTTGACGACCATCAGCGTGAACACGCCGCAGTTCGGGTGACAGTTGCAACTCGACCAGCCCCACGGCGCGTCCGCGCCTTGCAGCATGTCCATCACGGAGGTGAAAGCCGAATAGGACGAGAGCGGAAACCAGTCGCGCAGGGCTTTCAGGTCGCCGCCGAGTTGCTTCTCCAGATCGGTCGCCATGTCTGCGAGCGTGTAACGCTGCTGGATGCGAACCGCATCGGGCACGTCCTCGTCGCGTCCGGTGAAGGAGACGGGCTGAAAGGCGATGGTCTGAATCTTGTCTATGTTCTTCGCGGCGAACTCGACGATCTGGCCGATGGCATCGTTGTTGATCGTGTTGACGATGGTCGTGACGAGCGTGACCTTGATGCCGACTTCCGCGAGGTTCTCGATGGCCTTTTGCTTCACGTCGAAGAGATTCCCGACACCGCGGTGCTTGTTCTTCTCTTCGCTCACGCCGTCGAATTGCAGGTAGACGCCGTGCTGCCCGGCCTCTTTCGCCTGACGGCAAAACTCTATGTCTTCGGCGAAGCGGATGCCGTTGGTGGCGGCGAGGATGCGGTAGAAACCGATCTTCCGGGCGTAGGCGACGGCTTCGAGATAGTAGGGCGAAAGCGTCGGCTCGCCGCCGGAGAAGAGGATGATGACCTGACGGCGCGGTTTGAAGGAGACGGCGCGGTCGAGGATGGCTTTCGTATCTTCAAACGTCGGCTCGTGGACATAGCCGACCTGATTGGCGTCCATGAAGCACGGGTTGCACATCATGTTGCAGCGGTTCGTCAGATCAACGGTCAAGACCGCGCCGCGCCCGAACTTGATGTCTGACGTGCCGTGGCGATGGACGTGCGCGTCTTCCGCCGCACGAAAATCGCGCCCGTAGAAAAGCGACTCGATGCGCCGCAGGAAGTCCGGGCTGGTCGCCATCACGTCAACGAACTCGCCGTGCTTCGCACACGTCTTGCGCATCAGGATACGCCCATCCTCTTCGACGATCTGCGCTTTGATTTCGCCCGGATGGTCGTGCATCAAAGTCTCTAAAGGCGTCTGGCCGGAAATCACGGCCTCGCGCACTTCCTTCACGCAGGTCGGGCAGAGAGAGTCTGTCTCGCGCGGGAAGCCGAGCGGCGGCGCGGTTTTCTCGTAGGATTTCAGGAGCGGCCCCGGCGCCCACTGCGGGCGAATCGCCGCACCCTCCGGCAGAGCGCGGTTGACGGACTGAAACACCTTCCACGCCGCGTTCGATAAATTCGAAAGCAGCGTCGAACTGCGCACCCCGCTGAATTTGCCTCTCACCGATTCGTTACGGCGAAATTGATCGCTAAACACTAGACTTTCGTCCTCCGAGAGTTAATTTCCCGCCCCAATTTTTAGATGCTTGAAGTTTGGGAAAACCGCCGGTCATTTTAAATCCCGGCTGTCCTGCAAGATTGTCGCCCGCTTCAACCGCCGACATGGCACAGGTCTGGCTGCAGGCGACGCGCTATGATAAAGGCATACTCTCGTAAACACAAGACAGTGGAGACGTTTCCGAGCGAGGGCGGCGGGCGCGGGAAAGGGCGCGCGACAGGGACGCGGGCGTTCAATTAACCGGCGGACGCCCGGCAAATACGAAGGCCGCCACGCGGGAGACGCGCGCGGCGGCCTCGCGGCATGATCGCTCGCCCGGACGCGACCGTGCCTTCGGGATGCCCACTTTCATCCCGAATCTTCTAATGTCCGGCGCGCTTTTCGGCCAGCAGGCGCGCCACCGTCTCGACCAGCAGCGCGGTATCTCTG
>DASPJG010000190.1:0-2976 GCA_035628755.1 Pyrinomonadaceae bacterium | reverse complement strand
GTGGCAGCGGACACCGCGCACCTTTACCTTTGGGTGCCAAATGCTCTGCTACCCGACGGGCTGCGCGTGATGGAGGCCTGGGGGTTCCAGTACAAATCAAACTTGATCTGGCACAAGGTCCGCAAGGACGGTGGCTCAGATGGTCGGGGCGTGGGCTTCTATTTCCGCAATGTCACCGAGGTCATTCTGTTCGGCGTGCGAGGGAAGAACGCGCGGACCCTCGACGCCGGCCGTAGTCAGGTCAACATGATCCAGACGAGGAAGCGCGAGCACAGCCGAAAGCCTGACGAGCAGTACGAGATTATACAGGCGTGCTCTCCCGGCCCCTACCTAGAGATGTTCGCGCGAGGCGAGCGAAAGGATTGGGCCGTCTGGGGCAATCAAGCCGATGACGCTTACGCGCCCACTTGGAACACCTACTCCTACAACTCCACTATGGCGGCAGAGTAACTGTCGGCTGTAGGGTTGCCATTAGTCCACTAGTGGTGGCATTGTGCGTGGGAAGTCGGGGGACTTGCCATGGCAAAGACACGGTCATTTTCAATCTTCTTGCTCAAAGAGCAGATAGAGCCTGCGCAGGCGCTCGCATCTGACAATCCTCTACAGGCAGTGACGGATGCCACGAGCTTGCCTGAGGGCTCTCTGCTATTCGTTCTCGACACCCCTCCGCGAGATCCCTGGTGGAAGGGCTTCTTCGGGATACCCAAAGCGCTCCCTCAGATGGGCAAGGGCGCGCTGGTTTTCATCCCCGCCGCGGAGCGGTGGTTTGCCCTATCGTTTGGTCACGTCTCGCACCACTTGGACGCGGAGAGTTACGAATACGATTTCGGATTGAAAGTGACGCTCAACAGTGTCGAGCGCTCAGCCCTAAAGAGCACTGACAGCTTCGACCCAGGCTCCGCTCGTCGTCGGCGAGTGCAAGTACCTTCAGCGGCGGATTTGACGCTATTCGACTTCGATAACGACAGCAGCATCCTCAAGAGTCTCACGGGTAAGGTGAAGCCCGCGCGGGCGCATTTGTTTAAGAATGCCAGCGGCGCCAGCAATTTGCGCATTGCCGCCAAGATCGAGGCCGATGCGCTTCAAGCACTCTGTTCGGAACTCCTCGCCATCTACAAAAGCAACGAGTACGAAGCAATCTTTCCCGACATCCAAGGGGTGTCTCCGATTTCGGACCCTGGTGTCGTCAAGAAACTGAATGACAGTCTCCTCAATGCTCTCAAGGCCAAGTCCCAGTCCATAAATCTTACGGTCCCGGCTATCGTAAACTACAGTGAAGGTCTGTACGTGACCTTCACTGGTGAGGGACGCGGACAGCTATATGACTCCGCCGCCATCGAGGATTATTACGACTACCTCGATGAAAAGGGTAAGCCGCTACAGGATGTCGATGTCGGGGACTTGAAGCAACATCGGCTCCTCCTCGTGAACGAGGACAGCGATCAACGAGAACCATTCTCGATTTATCGCTCGCTTATATTTGACACATCGCTTCCGGGCGACGGCGCGGTTTACCACCTTGCAGAAGGAAATTGGTACCGTTTCGAAAAAGCCTATGTGGATAATATGCGAGGTTATTTGGATCCGCTTTTCATCACGGATCCACATCTTATCCCATACAACCATCCGACAGAAGGCGATTACAATATCGCTGCGGCGGCTGCGATCCCGAACACGGTGTGCTTGGACACCACGAACATAAGTCCGAAGTCCTACACGGCAGTCGAGCCGTGCGACATCTACAGCTTAGATGGAAGTAGGGGCCTTTTCCGGCATGTCAAAGTATCTACAAGGTCGAGCCAGTTAAGTCACTTGTTCAACCAAGGTACGATGTCCGTCGAACTCCTGAAACTTGACGCAGATTCGGTTGGGAAGCTCCACGCCCTAATAGCTGCCCGGGCGGGGGTTAACTCGCACGCCCTCTCGGCCCCGATTACTTCCGGCGAGTTTTCGGTCCGATACTGTATTGTGACGGCACGGGACCCTGCCCATAAGTCGGATAATCTGCCGCTGTTCTCGCGCATGACGCTGATGAGGACGCTCAAGATGTTGAAGCTGATCGGTGTCGAGCGATCGGTGTGCTTCATTCCTGATCAGTCACCGCCGAAGCCCAAGAAGGCTCAAACTCGGAAGAAGAAGACCCAAGCGGCGCCCTAGCCCCTACCTTCTCCCCTTCCTGAACCGCTCCGCCGCCTCCGCGCGCGCCTCGGCCTTCACGCGCCTTACCGCCTCGCGGTCGCCCCTCTCACCCGCCGGCGCCATGGCGTCGGCGGCGAATTCGAGGTCGAGCATTTTCAGGCGCTTCACCTCGTCGCGGAGTCTCGCGGCTTCCTCGAATTCGAGGTTGCTGGCGGCTTCGCGCATGCGGGATTCGAGGTCGCGCAGCGTCGCCTTGAAGTTGTCGCCGATGAAGGGCTTGCCGTCTTCGGCGACGCCCACGGGGACGGTGACGCGGTCCTTTTCGTAGGGGCTGGCGAGGATGTCCTTGATGCGGCTCTTGATGCTTTCGGGCGTGATGCCGTGCTCGGCGTTGTAGGCGAGCTGCTTTTCGCGGCGGCGGGCGGTTTCGGCCATGGCCCGCTCCATCGAGCCGGTGACGTTGTCGGCGTAGAGGATGACCTTGCCGTCCACGTTGCGGGCTGCTCGTCCAATGGTCTGGATCAGGCTCGTTTCGCTGCGCAGGAAGCCTTCCTTGTCGGCGTCGAGGATGGCGACGAGGCCGCACTCGGGGATGTCGAGGCCCTCGCGCAGCAGGTTGATGCCGACCAGGATGTCGAAGGCGCCCAGGCGCAGATCGCGGATGATCTCGATGCGCTCGAGGGTGTCGATGTCGGAGTGCATGTAGCGCACGCGCAGGCCCTGCTCGTGCATGTACTCGGTCAGGTCCTCGGCCATCTTCTTGGTCAGCACGGTGACCAGGGTGCGGTAGCCGGCCTTGGCCACGTCGCGGCACTCGGCGATCACGTCGTCGACCTG
>DASPJG010000189.1:0-6909 GCA_035628755.1 Pyrinomonadaceae bacterium | reverse complement strand
CGTCTCGAATGTGACGGGCAACTGGATCACCGCGCAGGAAGCGACCGATCCTCTGTACTGGGTCAGACACTTGCGGCAGACCGTCCTCTTTGCCGACGGGTTGCGCCACTTCGCCGCCCAGCCGCAATGGATTTTCCTCGAAGTCGGGCCGGGCACGACCTTGAGCAACTTCGCGCAAAGGGTCAAAGCAGACGGGCATCAGGTGCTCTCTTCATTGCGGCCTGTGCTGCAATCAACGCCGGACACAGCTTACCTGCTCGCCGCCGTGGGGCGTCTCTGGATGGCGGGCGTCAGGATCGCATGGTCGAAATTCAACGCCGCAGAAGTTCTCTACCGCGTGCCGCTCCCGACGTATCCGTTCGAGCGTCAGCGTTACTGGATCGAGCGGCGCATGGGCGTGGATGCGCAAGGGCTTCCCGCCGGGGCGGCGGATGAAAGAGAGGCTGAGATCGCGCCGCTGCATCCGAGGCCGGAGATGGCAGGCCACTTCGTCGCCCCGCGCACCGACCTCGAAGCGGCCATCGCTTCCGTCTGGCAGCAGCGGCTCGGGATCGAACGCATCAGCGTCAACGACAACTTTTACGAGTTGGGAGGCGACTCGCTGCTGGCGACGCAGATCGTCGCCCAGTTGCGCGAGATGTTCGATGTCGAGTTGGGACTCGATAACTTTTTCGACCGCCAGACGATTGCCGGTGTCGCCGAGTGTATCGAAGGAATCCTCGTCGCAGAGGTCTCAAACCTCAGCGACGAGGAGGCGCAGCACTTGTTACAGTAAATTCGCCCTCTATCAAAATGGTCAGCGACCGCTTCTCCAATAAGCCGACAGGATTGTCGCCCGCGCAACTGGCTCTGCTGCGGCAGCGTCTCAAGGGGCGCGGCGCGGGCGCGGCAGTTGCGCCTGCCATCCCGCGCCGCGCCGTGCGGGAGACGGCTCCCCTGTCCTTCATTCAACAGGAAGCGTTGCATGTCACGCAGACGGAGGATGTGCCTCCGAGTTATCTCGGCACCGCGCTGCATTATTTCGGAGACTTAGACCTCCGCGCCCTGCGGGAAAGCGTCACGGAGGCGACCCGGCGGCACGAATCTTTACGCACCGCACTGGTCACGACCGATGGCGTCACGGCTCAGGTAATCAGCCCGCCCGCGCCCGCCGATGTCGCGCTCACGGACATTTCCGAACTGCCCGCGGCAGAGCGTATCGCGGAGGCGCAACGTCTGGCGGCGCACGAACTGGCGCGTCCTTTTGAACTGTCACAATCTCCGCTCTGGCGCGTGCGTGTGTTTCGCCTCGACCGGGAGGAGCATGTGCTGACGATCACGCTCCATCATCTGATCGCCGATTTCATTTCGCTCGGTCTCGTCATACAGGAACTCGGCGCGCTCTACGATGCTTTCTCCAATCGGCGGCCTTCGCCTTTGCCGGAGTTGCAAATTCAGTACGGAGACTGGGCGGTCTGGCAGCGAGAGCAGGTGGAGGGCGGGGGTCTCGACGCGCAGTTCGCCTACTGGCGTGAACGACTAAGCGGATGCCCGCCCGTGCTGGAACTGCCCTTCGCCCGCACGCGTCCGGCGACGCAGACTTTTCGCGGCGCGGTGCGGTCGAAACTGCTGCCCGCCACGCTCTCCGATGCGCTCCGCGAGTTGAGCCGCAAGCAACAGGTGAGCCTCTACGCCACCCTGCTCGCCGCCTTCGCTCTGCTCGTGCGCTGCTACACGCGCCGCGAGGACATCGTGCTGGGGCGAGGCGTCACGGGACGCACCCGCATCGAACTCGAAAAAATGGTCGGGTGCTTTATCAACCTCGTGTTGATGCGCGTTGACGTGAGCGGCAACCCGACGTTCGCGGATTTACTGAAGCGCGTGCGCGCGGTGGTGGAGGAAGCCTACGCGAATCAGGACGTGCCTTTCTCGAAGCTGGTCGAAGACCTGCAACCGGAGCGCGACGCGAACCGCCCGCCGCTGGCTCAGGTTCTCTTCAATCTCTACACCGCCCCCGCCGCCCCGCCGGAGATCGAACGCGCGCGCTTCCGCATTTTCGACCTCGGCGACTACCGTTCGATACATGACATGGCTCTTTTTCAGGACATCATTTTGGGGATGCACGATTCAGGCAACCGGCTCATGGCCGAACTGAAATACAACCGCGAGTTATTCGCAGCAGACGCCATGGAACAAGTGCTCGAAGATTACCGGATTTTGTTGGAGACCATCGTAACCGCTCCCGAACAACACATTCAGGAGTTGACCCGGCGGGCAGGAATCGCCTGCTCCCAACCGGAAAGCTGAATATCAACCGACGACCGTCACGGCTGGCGCGCCGCGCGCGCGCCGGTTGTGCAGCCCGCACGGGTGCGCGTCGCCCGTCTTGATACTACACATTCGAGAAGCAAGACTTCTCAAAGAGGTTCGGCATGAAGCTAATTAGTTTTCTCTTTAAAAGTTCGCCGGGAATAATCATTCTAGCCATTCTGGCCGGAGTCATCAGCGGAATAAGCACGACGGTGCTTCTGGGGCTGACCAGCATGTCGCTGAGTGATTTGAAGTCGATCACGCCTTTTCATGTAAAGCTCTTCATCGGCCTGTGCATCGTCGTGCCGATCATGAGATTCATTTCCGAGACCCTCTTGATGCGCATCGGGCAGTATGCCGTCTTCGACCAACGCCTCCGGCTCAGCCGCAGAATTCTGGCCGCGCCCCTGCGCCAGTTGGAAAAGGTGGGCGCGCACCGTCTGATGGCCGCCCTCACGGACGACGTGATGATTATCTCGACGGCGGTGCTCATCATCCCGCTCACGGCCATCAACGTCGCGGTCGTGCTCGGGTGTCTGATCTATCTGGGCTGGCTCTCCGGCAGCATGCTCATGCTGGTGCTGGGTTTCATGGTGCTGGGAATTATCAGTTACCAATTGCCGCTGGCGAAGGCGATCTCGTGGATGAGGCGTGCGCGCGAGACGGAAGATGCACTGTTCAAAGACTTCCGTGCGATGACCGAAGGGACGAAGGAACTCAAACTGCACCGGCGACGGCGCGAAGCCTTCATCAGCCGTAGCCTGACGGAAAATTCCGCCGTCTACCGCCATCAAAACACCATCGGCCAGTCAATCTTCATCGCCGCCGCCAGTTGGGGGCAGATTCTCTTCTTCGTCGTGATCGGCCTGCTCCTGTTCGTCGTGACCGGGTTGAGAGAAACCTCGACGCAGGAATTGACCGCATACGTGATCGTCCTGCTGTACATGATGACTCCGCTGCAAGTCACGCTCAACGGCCTGCCCGCGCTCGGACGCGCCGGGGTGTCACTCAAGAAGCTGCAAGACCTCGGGCTTTCGCTCGATGCCGAGCCGACCGGCAGCCTGCTGAACGACGGCGTCGAGAGCGCGCTCGCGTGGAAAAAACTTGAGTTCGTCGGCGTGACGCACTCCTATCGCCGCGAGGGCGAAGACGACACCTTCACGGTCGGGCCGCTCGACCTCACCCTCTATCAGGGCGAGATGGTCTTCGTCATCGGAGGCAACGGCAGCGGCAAGACGAGCTTCGCCAAACTGCTGCTCGGTTTGTATGCCCCGGAGCAGGGAACAATTCGCCTCGACGGTCAGGACATCACGGACGAAAGCCGCGACAGCTACCGGCAGTTGTTCTCCGCCGTGCACGCGGACTTCTACCTCTTTGAACGCCTGCTCGGGCTTGAGTCAGCCGAACTGGACGCAACGGCGCGCGGCTATCTCGAACAGTTGCAGTTGAGCGATAAGGTCGTCGTTAAGGATGAGGTTCTTTCGACGCTGGAGCTATCGCAGGGGCAGCGCAAGAGGTTAGCCCTCCTGACGGCTTATCTTGAGAACCGCCCGATTTACGTCTTCGACGAGTGGGCTGCCGATCAAGACCCGCAATTCAAAGACCTCTTCTATCATCAACTGCTTCCCGACCTGAAAGCGCGCGGCAAGACGATCATCGTCATCAGCCACGACGACCGTTTCTATAACGTGGCCGACCGCATCATTAAATTGGAGTACGGCCAGATCGTGTCGGACGCATACGTCACCGAGCCTGCGCTCCCGACGCCGCTGAAGTCTCGCCAGATTGAGAGCGCGGTCAGAGCCGTGGAGGTTCCGGCTTCGCAGGGCGTCGGCCATCAGGATTAATTGTGTAGTTTCCGAACAGATGGAGATTTAAAAAGATGTCGGAGAAAGTCTATTTGAAGCCGAATGTGCTGGTTGAGCCGCTGTTCAACCAGTGGTACGCGTGGCCTTACCTGATCGCGCCGGAGACGGCTGCGATGTTCATCGCAAACCTGCATGTGAAGATCATGCAGTCGTTCGTCAACGCGCCGCAGGTGCATATCTCTGCGCTTAAAAATCCGGCGATGCTGGGCGGGCCGTTTATCAACTACGATGCCAGCAAGGTCGGCGCGATCAGGGGATTGATAGACAAAACGCTTACGGAGCAGAGCCACATGCTGCAATTCGCCGAGGCCGTCAAACAACTCGACGACACGCTGACCAGCGAGGCGCAGGGGTACGCCCTGACGCCGCTCTACGAAAAGACCCCAGACATTCTCAAAGGGTATGTCGAACTCGTCTACGACGCGAACAACCATGCCTCGATCCGGTTTATCGAAGGTCTCTTATACAAAAGCCCGTTCTATAACGAGGCTTCCCAGAGCGTGTCTCTCTCCCTGATCGACAACGACGACCGGTCTTTCATCCTCAGCACCCCGCTGCTTGAGGATGAGAACAGCCTCCACCTGAAAGTGCCTTTCAGCGACAAGAGGCTCGACGAGTTGTTCAAGATGAAACACGTCCCGCAGCCTTACGAATACATCAGAGACCTCTTCGGCATCACAAGCGGCGACGATGACAAGTTTTTCTCTTCTCTCTTCACGACGGAGAACGGGCACGAGAACGGGAACTATCGCGGCGAAGGCGTGCGCATACGCTATTTCGGCCACGCGTGCATCCTCATCGAGACGAAGGAAACCAGCATCCTCTGCGACCCGGTGATCGGCTACAAACTCGGCGACGACAGCTCTCGCTATACTTACCTCGACCTGCCGGATCGCATTGATTACGTGGTCATCACTCATGCCCATCAGGATCACTGCATCTTCGAAACGTTATTGCAGTTGAGACATAAGATCAGAAACATCATCGTGCCGAGAAGCTCCGGCGGCGAACTGATCGACCCGTCCCTGAAACTGGTGCTGCGCAACATCGGGTTCGCGAACGTCATGGAAATTGACGAGATGGAGAGCATCAACGTGGAGGGCGGCGCGATCACGGGCATCCCCTTTATGGGCGAGCACGCCGACCTCAACATCAAGACCAAAATCGCCTATCTCGTGACGCTCGGCGGAAAGAGCATCATGTGTGCGGCAGACTCCAACAATATCGAGCCGAAGCTCTACGAGCATATCCGCGAGGTGGTCGGTGAAATAGACACCGTGTTCCTCGGGATGGAATGCGACGGCGCGCCGCTGACGTGGCTCTACGGCCCGTTGCTCACCAAGCCGGTGTCGAGAAAGATGGATCAATCGAGAAGGTTCGACGGCTCGGACTTTAACAAGGCGTTCAAAATCATCGAACAGTTGAACGCCAAGCGCGCCTACGTGTACGCCATGGGGCAGGAGCCCTGGCTGACTTTCCTGACCTCTATTCAATACACGCAAGAGTCGCGCCCGATTGTGGAGTCGAACAAGCTGGTCAAAGAGTGCCAGACGCGCGGCATGGAGGCCAAGCGGCTCTTCGGCTGCGAGTCAATCGTGTTGGGTTCCGATTAGCGGCTGTTGAAGCACCCCGGGCTTCACATTCCAAACCCTCTTCCCCAAGCTCAACTCTAACTATAAAGGCTGACCCGGCGCGGGAAACGGCGCAATTTTAGCTAGCCGAGGTTGCGGGCAGCCTCCGTCCATCGCCGTCTCCCGCGCTCAGATCAAACCTGTTACGGCTCCGAATACATCGCAATACACAACCGCAGCGCCTACCCCTCGCTGCGTAATTTCAGCCGGCATATTCATGCCATACCCCCAGCCGCAGCTCTGGTACTAACTGATAAGGAGAAGGCCATGCATAATGATATTTTGTCTAAAATCGGCGGAACTCCGCTCGTCAAACTAACGCGCGTCTTCAAAGACCGCGACTTCCAACTCTACGCAAAGCTCGAAGGATTTAATCCGGGCGGCAGTATCAAGGACAGAGCCGCGATCAACATCATCAGAAATGCGATGGAAAATGGCGAGATCGGGTCGGAGACGACAATCATCGAGTCGAGTTCGGGGAACATGGGCATCGGCCTCGCCCAAGTCTGCGCCTGCTACGGGCTTCGCTTCATCTGTGTCATTGACCCGAAGACGACGAGGAGCAATGTTGACATTCTCAAGGCTTACGGAGCCGAGATCGATTACGTCTCGGAGCCCGACCCCATATCGGGCGAGTTCCTGCAAGCGCGCATCGACCGTGTGCAGGAACTTCTGGCCTCCATCCCGAACAGTTACTGGCCGGATCAATATTCCAATATCTACAACCTCAGAGCGCACTACCTGACCATGAGCGAGATCGTCAACGAGTTAGGCGAAGCGCCCGACTACCTTTTCTCCGCGACGAGCACCTGCGGCACGGCGAGAGGTTGCGCCGAATACGCGCGCGCCAACGGCCTGAAGACGAAGGTTGTCGCCGTAGATGCTCTGGGCAGCGTGATCTTCGGTGGAAAGTATGCCAAACGTCTGATCCCCGGCCACGGCGCATCCGTACGCCCGCGACTCCACCAGCCCGAATTGATTGATAGATTCGTCCATGTTTCAGATTTGGATTGCATCGTCGGATGCAGGCGTCTGGTGCGAAAAGAGGGGATTCTCGCGGGCGGCTCGTCGGGCGGCGTCTTGTCGGCGATTGACCACTTCAAAGAGAGGATCGAACCGGG
>DASPJG010000188.1:0-10886 GCA_035628755.1 Pyrinomonadaceae bacterium | reverse complement strand
TGTCCGGCGTAGCCTTGCCCGAAACCTTCGATGGCGAGATCGTAAGGGCGCATCTTCGCGCCCGTCACGATGGTCGCCTCGCTCGGCGCGAGGGCGCGGGCGAGAGCCGTGGTGCTGGTGTTCCAGATTTCCGGCTGGCGGCGGGCGCGTGTGGCCTCCTCGGGCGTGTCGTATGCGCCGATGCCGATGAGTTGCGCGGCGTGCCGCAAACGCTCCACGCCCATCTTCACCGCCGCCTGCGCGAAATACTGGTTGCAGGAAACTTCGTAGGCCGTGTCAACGCCGATGTGCCCGTGAACTTCGGCGGGGCCTTGATCGTCGTAGATGACCTTTGCGCCCGGCTGCGCGTAGTAGCCCGCGCCGCTGCAAAGGTATTTATCGTTCTGCGTTCCGGCGAGATACTGCGCGATCATCGTCACGGTCTTGAAGGTGGAACCGGGAATGTAATAGCTGCGGAGAGCGCGGTTGACCAGAGGGCTGTCGCGCTTGTCCGCGTCGAGCCTGATCCACGTCGATTCGTCCTGCACTTCGGCGAGCGTGTAGGAAGGATTGCTGTACATGGCGAGCACTTCGCCCGTCTGCGGATTCAAGACGACCACCGCGCCGTGGCGGTCGCGCAACTGTTCGACCGCCGCTTTCTGCAACTCGCTGTCAATCGTCAAACGCACGTCGAGATTGGCGGGCTGCTTGATGTCGCGCTCGAAGATCACGTCGAGGGCTTCGGGGGCTGCGCCGCTCTGCACGCCGAACAGCGCGCGTTCGATCCCGGCGTCGCCGCGCTCGGAGCCGAACAACTGCGCCATCTCTCGATCCAGCGGATACTCGCGCACGATGCGCCCGTTGTCGCCGCGCCGGTAGAGAGCCAGAGCTTTTTCGAGCGTGCCGGAACGATCCAGAATCCAGCCGCGCAAGGTTGATTCCGAGAGCCGCCGGTTGCGTAAATCTTTGTAGTTGAGATCGGAGAAACGTTCGTTGCGTTCTTCCGCATACTGCGCCCAGTAGACGTGGAAGCCGAAGACGGTCAGGGCGAGGATGAGAAAGAGCCAGCGCAGCGCGTAGAGGCCGCGGTTCGTGGAGGTGACGCCGAGCCGCTGCCTGACTTCCGTCGGCAGATCGGCGGGCGCAACCGTCGCCAGAGCCGAACGTCTTCGACGCATCCCGAACAGGAGCGACAGCCCCAGCAGCAAGATCATCAACGCCAGCCCCGCCACGTAAACCAAACTCAACAGCGCCGGCTGCTTCTCAGGAATAACTTCAAGAAACATAATGTTTAGTTAATCGTGAATCGTCAATCGTAAATAGAGAAAACCTGTCTTAATCTATTGACGATTCACGATTCACGATTTACGTCTTTCTACTTACGTCTTTCTAAATCTGACCTCGACATCGCCGAAGCCGACGACATCACCGTCTTCGAGTTGGCGCGCTTCACCGTAATTGATGCGCCTGCCGTTTATATACGTTCCGTTTACCGAACCTGTGTCAGAAACGAGCAGCGTGCCTTCACGATTCATCAAAATGGCTGCGTGAATCTTCGAGACGCTCGGATGCGGCAGCGACAGATCGCAATCGGTCGCGCGCCCGACGCTCATGCGTTTGCCGCCCGGTTTGAAATAGAGCGTGCTTTCCTCCGACTCTTTCCCGACCGTGATGCGCGCCTGAACCGCGACGTTCTTCGGCGCGCCGAGGCCGGAAGGCACGGCCACGCTCATCGCCGCCCGCTCGCGTTCCTCGTCCTCGCGCTGCAACTCCTCCTCGAACGCGCCGTAACTGGGGTCAACGGCGATGCCCGTAGTGAAAATATCAACCAGCGTTTCCACTTCGACGGGCGCGAGCGTGCGCAGCCGTTGGTCGTTGATGTGGTCGATGGCCGCCGCCAGCACTTCGTTCTCCAACTCCTTGACCGCTTCGGGCGGCGCTTCCGAATGCGTGCCCCATTCGATCTTGAGTTTCATCAAATGCGGGGCGATGCGCCCGCCGCGCCGTGGGTCGTCGCGCGCGCGTTCGTCAATCAGACGGTTCATGCGTTCGATCAAGCGGGTCGTGGTGAAACCGCTCTGCGGTTCGACGGCGCGACCGAGCGAACGATCCACCACCGCGCCGACGCGATCCAGCACGCGGCGCAACAGTCGCTCGGCCAACGCCTCGTCGCGTTTCGGCACGCTCTCTTTTTTCTCAGTCTTGTCCATGCGAATCTATACGTCTACACGCCGACTCGGTTCGATTAGTCAAAACTCTGCTCAGAATAAACTACGGGCGCAAAAAGTGCGCGACGTAGGGGGAGGGGATTGTAAACATTTTATGTCGCGAGCTATTTTAAGGGGAAACCGGGAAAAGTAAAAAGGGGAAAGGCTGAAGTGCTGCATTCGACGCGGTATTTCCCAACTCGTGCCGGGTTTTAAACCTTACCTGTCCCGTCAAAACCCCCGGCGAATTATGTCCGCTCAACTGCCTGCGCTCTTTGCCGCGCGGCCTCGTAAAGTATCACGGCGAGCGCGACGGCGACGTTGAGGCTTTCGACGGGCGGCTGCATCGGGATGCGTATGCGTTCGTCGGCGGCGCGTATTTCCGCTTCGCCAAGCCCACCTGCCTCCGCGCCCATCAGGACGGCGCGCGCGCCCGTCCACTCGATGCCGGTGTGGGTTTGCGTGGCCGTGAGGTCTGCGCTCACGGTGCGTATGCCGCGCGCCCCGCACCACGAGACGACTTCCGCGAAGCCCGCGTTCGTCCACAGAGGCAGGCGGAAACTCGACCCCATCGCGCCGCGCAGAGCACGCGGCGAAAGCAGGTCGGTCGTTCCGGCGGTTGCGACGACGCCCGTCGCGCCTGCGGCCTCCGCAACGCGCAGCATCGCCCCCGCGTTCGCAGGGTTGTTGATGCGATGCAGGACGACGACGAGCGGGTCGGGGCGAAACGCCTTTTCAAACGCCGCCTGATCCGTCTCGAAACGGCGAGCCAGCAAGACGACGCCCTGCGGGGTTTTCGTGTCGCCGAGCGATGCGAGAACCGGTTCGCTGACGAGTGTGAAGCGCGGGTTGAGTTGTCTCAAATCGTCGAGCAGCCGCGCGCCGCGCGCGTCGGCGGCAAACTTCTCCGTGTAAAACGCCTCCGTACAGTCGAGACGCGCGCGCGCGGCCTCTTCGCACAGGCGCAAGCCTTCGATAAAGAGCGTGTCCTTCGACGCGCCTTTGCACACGGCGCGCGCGTGCTGGATGAGTGGGTTTTGGCGGCTCGTGATCATGGCACACCGGGAGAGCGAGTTTTCGATCCTGCCTCCGCGCGCTTATGATGAACTCCGTCTGGCCGCAAACTGATGCCCGGCGGCCAGTGCGGCGCAAAGTTTTTCGTGGTGTTCAATTTCTCTGGAGAGCCATTGTAAATGAAGAGACGGGTGCTTGTGGCGGTTGACGACCTTTTTTTCGCCGCGAAGATTCGCGCGACGGCAGAGCATCTCGGCGTCGAGTTGGTGTTCCCGCGAAGCCTTGAGTCGCTCTGCGAGGCTGCGCGGGCAGGCGCGCACGCCCTCGTCATCGTCGATCTGCACTTGCAGCGTTACGACCCTTTCGCCGTCGCGCGCCAACTCAAGGCGGACGAGGCGTTGCGCGAGACGCCTCTCGTCGGCTTCTTCTCGCACGTCCGAGTCGAACTGCAAAAGCGTGCGAGCGATGCGGGATTCGACCGCATCCTGCCGCGTTCCGCCTTCACGAAACGGCTGCCCGAAATTTTGCAGGGTCAACTTTAAATCCAGAGATACCCAAAAGCCCCCGCGAGGGGCGGAAGACGTTTTGCGTCGAACTCTTCCGCCCCTCGCGGGGGCTTCTCGTTGCTTGTTCCGGCTTTAGCCGACCGGCGCGGGCACGATCACCTCGTGGATCGCGCGCACTTCCGACACGAGTTGTTCGTACTGTTCGAGCGTGAGCGCCTGCGCCCCGTCCGAAAGCGCGCGTTCCGGTTGATCGTGGACTTCGATGATCAACCCGTCCGCCCCGGTGGCGACCCCGGCGCGCGCTAAGGGCGTCACCATGTAGTTTTTGCCCGTGCCGTGCGAGGGGTCTATCACGACGGGGAGGTGCGAGACGCGCCGGACGGCGGGAATGGCGGCGAGGTCGAGCGTGTTGCGCGTGTGTTGCGCGAAGGTGCGGATGCCGCGCTCGCACAGGATGACGTTGTAGTTGCCTTCGGCCATGATGTACTCGGCGGCCAGCAGCCACTCGTCGAGCGTGGCGGCCAACCCGCGCTTGAGCAGCACGGGCAGCGGCGAGCGACCGGCGCGCTTGAGCAAAGAGAAGTTCTGCATGTTGCGTGCGCCGAGCTGGATCACGTCGCCGTAGCGTTCGACCAGATCGACGCCGTGCTCGTCCAAAGCCTCCGTCACGATCTTCAACCCGTAGGCTTCGCGCACGTCGGCCAGAATCCTCAAACCCTCTTCGCCGAGACCCTGAAAAGCGTAGGGCGAGGTGCGCGGCTTGTATGCGCCGCCGCGAAAGAAACGCGCGCCGCTGCGCCTGACGATTTCGGCAATGGCGAATGCCTGCGCGCGGCTTTCGATGGCGCACGGCCCCGCGATGATCGAGAGTTCTTCGCCGCCGATGGCCGCATCGCCGACGCGCACCACGGTCTTCTCAGGCTTCAGATCGAGCGAGATCAGTTTATAGGGCTTGGTGACGCGAATCGCTTCAGCCACGCCGGGCAACGCCTCAAAGCGCGTCGCATCAACTGCGCCCTGATTGCCCGTCACGCCGATGGCCGTGCGGTTCGCGCCCGGCAGCGCGTGCGCCTTGTATCCGAGTTCCGTGACGACGCGCACCACATGAGCGATCTCCTGCTCCGTCGCGTCGGCTTTCATAACGATCAGCATATAAATAACTCCAGAGTGACGATAAAACTGTGAATCGTGAATCGTAAATCGTGAATAGTTTAAAACAGTTCTTCTCTATTCACGATTTACGATTCACGACTGTTTCTACATTCTTTCGGGGACACTGATGCCGAGCGTGGCGAGCGCGGCGGTTAACTGGCGACGCACGAGGTCGGCGATATTAATGAGCACGATGCGGCGCGTCTCATTCTCTTCGGCGATGATGCGGTGGCGGTGATAGAAGAGGTTGAACGACTTCGCCAGTTGAAACGTGTACTTCGCCAGATAGGCGGGTTCGGCCTGCGCGGCGGCCTGCGCCGTGACTTCTTCCAGACGCGCTGCCTGTGTCAGCAGCGACCAGAGTTCGTCGCCGCCTTCGCCCGTCAACACCTGTCGCACCTCTCCGGCGTCGCTCTCATTTTCAGCCAGCCCACGGGCGAAGGCGTATGCCCGCGCAAGCGTCTCGTCGTCCAGTTTGCGAAAGATGGAATTGGCGCGCACGGCGGCATACTGGCAATAAGGGCCGGTTTCGCCCTCAAAGGAGAGGGCTTCTTTGAAGTCGAAGGCGATCAGAGAATTGCGCGTCCACTTCAAGAGAAAATAGCGCAGCGCGCCGGTGGCGATAGTGCGCGCCGTCTCGAATTTCTCTTCCGGCGAGAGTTCGGCGTGGCGCGTGTCCACTTCCTTGAGGGCGTTCGCTTCCAGACGATCAATCAGGTCGTCTACCTTCACGCCCAGCCCTTTGCGCCCGCTCATCTCGATGAAAGGCCGCGCGCGGTCTTCCGCGCTCAACTCGAAACCGAGTTCCTCGGAGGCGGCGGGCGAGAGCGCGACCATCTCGTATGACAGGTGGACGCTCGGCTCGCGCGCGAGTCCGGGCACGACGGCCTGCACGCCGCGCTGCACTATGTCCTGCGTGTAGGACTGGCGCGAATCAATGACGTTATAGACGACGCTCCCGCCGCCGAACTTGGGCGGCTGTAAGGCAACCTGCGCCTCGTCGGTCGGCGGCTGGCCGGTCGTCACCCAGACGATGTGGCCGTCCTCGTATTGTTGAAACGGCTTGTAGTAAAAATCGAGACCGAGTTGGCCGAGTTTCCAGAGTTGGTAGGCGATGTCCTTGCCCGCGTAGGTGACCGTGTTGTTCAAGCGGACGATGATCTTGTCTGCGTCGTGCTCGTCCGTGCCCGTGTGCGAGTCGGAAGGCATCACCCAGCAACCGGCGTTGCGGCCTTCGGTCTCAAAGCGAATCGCGCCCGTCTCTTTCAGACGACCGAAGGCGCGATCCCAGAAGCGCAGGTGGAGTATTTCGGATTCGCGCGGCAACACGTCGTAACGGATGCCGAGCCGCCACATCGTCTTCAAATGACACTCGACGATGCGCGTGGCGATGTAGTCGGCCAACTCTGCGGTCGGGTTGTCGCCCGCTTCGATGGCGTGGAGCGTCTCGCCCCTGAGTTTCAGCCGCTCCGGGTCTTCTGTGGCCTCCGCATCGCCGTTCCGGTAGAAGAGGCCGACCTGCGCATACAAGTCCCAGCAGTAATAATCAAACGGCCTCTCTTCGGTGAGCGACGCGTCGAGGCGGCGCACGTCTTCGAGCGTCATCCGCTCGATGTGCATGAAGCCGACGACCACGTCCGCCACCTGCACGCCCGTGTTGTCAATGTAATTCTGCACCTCGACCGTTGCGCCCGTCGCGCGCAGCACGCGCACAAAGGTGTCGCCGAGCACGCCGTTGCGCAGGTGGCCGATGTGCGCCGCTTTGTTCGGGTTGATGTTTGTGTGCTCGACGATGACCTTCGTCTTTTCGCCGGTCTCGCTCTGCTCTGACCCGGCGGGCGCGTCCAGCGAGGCGACGAGACGCTGGAGACTTTTCGCGCGATCATAAAAAACGTTGAGGTAGCCCGCGCCCGCCACTTCCACGCGCGCCACGCCCTCCTCCGCTTCCAAAGCCTGCTTCAACTCCTCTGCGACGGCGCGCGGGTTGGCTCGCTCGGCCTTCTCCTGTTTGAGCCGCTTCACCACCTCGAACGCGACGGGAAAAGCTATGTCGCCGAGTTCCGTGCGCGGCGGTATCTCGCCCTGCACGGGCGGAAACGAAACGAACTTCTCTTCAATCGTGCTCCGCACGCGCGCGCTCAGTCGTTGTTGCAGTTCAAGCAGATTCAATGATGCGGTTTCCTCGTCTCGCTTTGATGAAAGCGGCGGCGCGCTTTTCGCATGGCGCGCTCCCTCTGCCGCTCTAAAAAAGAGAGGAGTATAGCGCAGCGTCCGAGCGGTGGCTAATCGCGCTGAAATCTCTCCCCTTGACACTTCGTCGGTCGGCTCTGCTACCATCGCCGCCTGAATTCGATGCCGACACAGATCGAGCCAGCTTTGCTGACGGAGTTGCGCGAGCGGCTGCGAAAAGCGCGCCGCGTGTTTGTCCTGACCGGCGCGGGCGTCTCCGCCGAGAGCGGCGTGCCGACGTTTCGCGGCGGCGGTCAGACGGCGGTCTGGAAGGGAATGCCTTTCGACGTGATCTCTTCGGCGGGGATGCTCGCGCGCGACCTGCCCGCCGTCTGGGAGTGGTTCGATCATCGCCGCGACCTGCTGCGCGACTTGCAACCAAACCCCGCGCACCTGACGATTGCCGGTTGGCAGGAAAAGTTTGCGGGCTTCCGCCTCGCAACGCAGAACGTTGACGGGCTGCACTTCGCCGCAGGCTCGCGCGACGTGCTCGAACTCCACGGCAACATCTGGACGGCGCGTTGTATGCGATGCGACGAGCGCGTGTCGCTGCGCGACGAGCGTGGCGGCGAGCGGGAACGCCCGCCCGCCTGTCCCTCTTGTGGCGACGCGATGCGCCCCGACGTGGTTTTATTCGGCGAGATGTTGCCCGCCGGAGTTTTCGAGCAAGCGGCGGAGGCGGCGGCAGCGTGTGATCTCTGTTTCGTCGTCGGCACTTCGTCGCTCGTCTATCCGGCCATGCGCCTGCCCGAGATCGCGTGCGAGGCGGGCGCGTACACCGTCGAGATCAATCCCGAACAGACGCCGTTTTCCGCGCGATGCGACGCGGCGATTCAGGAGCGGGCGGGCGAGGTCTTGCCGCGTTTGGATTACTGATGCGCACACTCTATTTCGATTGCTTCGCCGGGGCGAGCGGCGACATGATCCTCGGCGCGCTCGTCGCCGCCGGGGCGGACGCACGCGCCTTGCAGGAACAACTCGCGCTGCTTGATGTCGCCGGATTTGAAATCTCATTCCAGACCGTTGACCGCTCCGGCATCAGCGCGACGCACGCGCGCGTGAGCACGAGGGACGAGAAACAGCACCGCCACCTCAGCGCGATTCTCAAGATCATCGCCGATTCGCGTTTGAGCGACACGGTTAAAGCGCGCGCCTCGCGTATCTTCGAGCGGCTCGGCGAGGCCGAAGCGCGCGTCCATAACGTACCCGTCGAGAAGATTCATTTTCACGAGGTCGGCGCGCTCGATGCCATTGTTGATGTCGTCGGGGCGTGCATCGGGTTTGAACTGCTTGGCGTGGAACGCTTCATCTCGTCGCCGCTGCACGTCGGGAGCGGCACGGTTGAGATGGCGCATGGGCGTTTCCCTGTGCCGCCGCCCGCCGTCGTGGAACTGCTGCGCGACGCGCCCGTCTACGCCACCGACATTAAAGGCGAACTCGTCACCCCGACCGGCGCGGCCATCATCTCGACCGTCTGCGCCGGGGAGTTCGGCGCGCTGCCCGCGATGCGCGTTGCGGCGACGGGCTACGGGGCTGGCACGCGACAGTACAAAGACTTTCCCAACGTGCTGCGCGTGATGATCGGCGAGATGGGTGAGACGACGGCAGCAGGGCGCGAGCGGCTTTTCATGCTTGAGACGAACCTCGACGACACCTCGCCGCAGATCGTGGGCTACGCGATGGAGCGCGCGTTCGCGCTCGGCGCGCTCGATTGTTTCGTCGCGCCCGTGCAGATGAAAAAGAACCGCCCCGGCGTGGTCGTCTCGATCCTGTGCCGTGCCGCCGAGCGTGAAGTTTTAACGAAGTTGCTGTTTGACGAGACGCCGACGCTCGGCGTGCGGAGTTATGAAGTGGAGCGACGCGCGCTCGGGCGTGAGTTCGCCAGTGTGGAGACCGGGTTCGGCGCGATCAATGTTAAGGTTGCACGCCGGGACGACGGCAGTGTGAGCAACGTCGCGCCCGAGTATGAAGACTGTCGCGCGGCAGCTTTGAAGGCGGGCGTGCCGCTGCGCGTGGTTGAATCGGCGGCGCGTGCGGCGTTCGACGCGGCGATGGGTGAGAGTGGACAAGATGAAACCGAACGAAGTTGATCTCAAGAAGATCGCGGATGGCGTCAGGCTGATCCTCGAAGGCATCGGCGAAGACCCGGAGCGCGCGGGCTTGCGGCGCACGCCGCAGCGCGTCGCGGAGATGTACGCGGAACTCACCGCCGGGATGCACGAAGACTCGCAAGCGCACGTCGAGCCTCTGCCGGGCGACTCGCACGACGAGTTGGTTATCGTCAAAGACATCCACATCGCCTCGATCTGCGAACACCATCTCGCGCCGTTCGTAGGCCGCTGCCACATCGCCTACATCCCGAAGGGGGGGCGCATCCTCGGCCTCTCGAAGTTGGCGCGGCTGTCCGATACCTTCGCGCGCCGCTTGCAGGTGCAGGAGCGTCTCACCTCCGAGATCGCCGACACGATCTTCGACGGTCTCAAGCCGCTCGGCGTGATGGTCGTCATCGAGGCCGAACACACGTGCATGACGCTTCGCGGTGTCAAGAAACCCGGCGCGCTCACGATCACTTCCGCCATCCGGGGCGCGTTCCGCAAAGACCCGCGCACGCGCGCCGAAGCCATGTCCCTGATACAAGGGCACAGATCGTGAATCGTGAATCGTGAATAGATAAAACCGGCTTTGCTTTTTCTATTCACGATTGACGATTCACGATTCACGTCCTCTTAAAGTTATGAACACTTTCTACGTCACGACGCCGATTTATTACGCGAACAGCCTGCCGCATCTGGGGCATCTCTACACGACCATCGTGGCGGATTGCGTGACGCGCCACCGGCGGCAGCGTGGCTATGAGACGTTTTTCCTGACCGGCACGGACGAGCACGGCATTAACGTGCAGCGCGCCGCCGCGCGCAGCGGGCGGACGCCGAAAGAGCATGTCGATTACATCGTCGGCGAATTGAAACAAAGCTTCGCCGCCTTCGGACTCGACGGCGCGCATGGCGGCTACGATTACTTCATGCGAACGACCGAGCCGTTTCACTACGTGGCCGTCGCGGAATTCTGGCGGCGCATCGCAGCGGCCAAAACGCCGCTGGGGCGCGAGGCAATTTACAAGGGACGCTATGAAGGCTGGTTCTGCGCGCCGTGTGCGACGTTCAAGACAGAGGACGAGTACGCCAAACCGGAGCGCGAGGGCGACGCGCCGCTGTGCCTGATTCACGAAACCCCGCTCGACCGCGTGGCCGAGGAGAGCTATTTCTTTCGCCTGTCGGATTACGGCGCGGCGTTGCTCGCGCTCTACGAGTCGCGGCCTGATTTCATCCGCCCGGACGTGCGGCGCAACGAGGTCGTCAGCTTCATCAACAGCGGGCTGCAAGACCTCTCCGTGAGCCGTCTGAAAAGTTCGGTCAGTTGGGCGATTCCAGTGCCCGACGACCCCGAACACACGATCTACATCTGGCTCGACGCGCTCTCGAACTACATCACTGCGCTCGGCTGGGGCAGTGCGGAAGGGGAGCGCGAACGGGGCTTTGATAAATTCTGGCCGGGCACGCATCTCCTCGGCAAGGACATCCTCCGCCAGCACGCGATCTACTGGCCTGCGTTTCTGCTGGCCGCGGGCGTCGAGCAACCCGCCGCAATCATCGCGCACGGAACGTGGCTCGATCAGGCGGGGCGCAAAATGTCGAAGACGCTCGGCAACTCGATTGACCTGCCCACGCTCAGACGCCATTTCTCAATTGACGTGGTGCGCTACTTTTTGTTGCGCGAGATGGTCTTCGGGCAGGACAGC
>DASPJG010000187.1:0-6067 GCA_035628755.1 Pyrinomonadaceae bacterium | reverse complement strand
TGCACGGTGCGGTCGCGCAGAGCGCGCGCGTAACGCTCGTCTGCCCAACGCTCGCGCGCCAGTTCCGCCCACAGGCGGAAATCGTCCGCGCCGAGCGCATACTCGCGCATCGGCACGATCTCGATCTCCTGTAACTGCGCGACGGACAACTGCGTCTCCGGGTCGAACTCGCGGATGGAATCAACCGTGTCGCCGAAGAACTCCACGCGCACCGGGCGTTCGCGTCCCGGCGACCACACGTCCAGAATCCCCCCGCGCAGCGAGAACTCGCCGACCGCGCCGATGGGGTCTTCGCGCACGTAGCCGGTCGCCAGCAGCAACTCGATCAACTCTTCCGGCGCGTGATCCTTGTCGCGCCGGAGACGCGCGCCCATCGCGCGCAGTTGTTCCGGCTTGACGGTGCGCCGCGCCAGCGCGCGCGCCGTCAGCAGCACGAAATCCCCCTGCCCCCCGGCGAGTTGCCAGAGCGTCAGCGCGCGCCGCTCCAACGTCTCCGCGTGCGGCGACGCGCCCGCATACGGGTCGCTCTCCGACGCGGGCAGCGTCAGCACCGAAGCCTTCGCGCCGTTTTGCCCGCCGTCCTTATCACCGCGACGCCTGAGCGTCTCGCTCCAAAAACAGAGGTCGCGATCCCACTGTTCGAGGTCGCGGCTCGCCTCGACGACCACCGCCAGACGCATCCCCGTCTCGCGCTGCAACGCCGCTAGAGCGAGCGCGCGCGCCGCCCCCGAAGTCAGCCCGCTGACGGACACCACGCGCGCGCCATTCCGCACCTCCGCCACGAGACGCCGCAAATCGTCGCCCTCCAACACGCGCCTCAGCGCGCCTTCTACCGGCGACCCTTTTTGTACCGTACTGCTCATAGGTATTTCGTCAATCGTCAATCGTCAATCGTGAATAGATGAAATCAGTTTTATCTATTCACGATTGACGATTGACGATTCACATCTTCTTTATTCTCTCAATAATGTCGGTCGTCGAAACGCCTTCGATGAAGGGGAGCGCGAGGACGCGCCCGCCTGCGGCTTCGACCTCTTCACGGCCATGAATTTCGTCCAGTCCGTAGTCGCCGCCTTTGACCAGAACGTCGGGCAATAATTGTGCGATGAGCGCGCGCGGCGAGAGCGCGTCGAACACCGTCACGTAGCTGACCGCGCCGAGCGCGGCGAGCATTTCGGCACGCTCTCGCTCGTTCATCACGGGGCGCGAGTCGCCTTTGAGCGAGCGCACGGCGGCGTCCGAGTTGATCGCTACGAGCAACGCATCGCCGAGCGCGCGCGCCTCCTGCAAGTAGCGCACGTGGCCGACGTGCAGGATGTCGAAGCACCCGTTCGTGAACACGAGCCGCCGCCCCTCACTGCGCAAACGCTCGCGCACCGCGCGCGCCTCATCCGGCGTTAAAATCTTCTCGTCCATAGCTTGCGATAGCGTCGATGCTAACACGAAGAGTCGGCAGCGGTCAGCTATCAGCGGTCAGCGCAAGCGGCAAAACGTCGCCGTGAGTTGGGCTGTGTTCAGTTATCGCGCGCCCTCTTTTTTAGCGGTAGCTGGCGGCTGATAGCCGATGGCTATTTGCCGGACGCTTCTCTATAATCCCCCTTTTCGCCCGGAGCAGGAATAGATGACAGAGAACAACACGCCCTTCATTGAAGACAACGACCAGACGCGCGCCCGCCGTGAGCATCTAGACAAAATCCAACTTCTCACCGGCAACGCCTACCCGAACAGGTTCGCGCGCTCGAACCTGACGGCAAGCGCGGAGGGCGAAGACACGATCACGTCCGTCGTCGCGCGGTTCAAACAGCACGAACCGCCGCGCGCCGAAGGCGAAAAGCCGACGCCCGAACAGCTCGAAGCGGCCAACGCCGCGTTGAAAGCGTTCGGCATGGTGCGCGTCGCCGGTCGTCTCGCCGTGCCGCCGCGCGTGATGGGCAAGGCCGCGTTCGTACACCTCTCCGACGGCAAGGAACGGCTGCAAATTTACGTGCGCCGCGACGAAGTGCAGCCGATGAGCTACCGCGGGCGCGAACTCGACGGATGGGAACTTTTCGGCCTGCTCGACCACGGCGATTTTATCGGCGTCGAAGGTTTTCTCTTCGTCACGAAGACGGGCGAACTCTCCGTCCACGTCAGCGCGTTCGAGTTTCTCTCGAAGGCTCTGCTCCCGATGCCCGACAAGCTGCACGGCATCAGCGACCCCGAAATCCGCCAACGCCAACGCTACGCAGACCTCATCGCGGGCAGCCTCAAGATCGACCGCGACGACGAGGGCGGCGCGGGACAGGCGCGCGAACTCACCACGCGCGAAGTCTTTGAACGCCGCTCGAAGATCATCCGCGAGATGCGCGCCTTCCTCGATGAACGCGGCTACATCGAGGTCGAGACGCCGATGCTCACGCCCATCGCCTCGGGCGCGGCGGCGCGTCCCTTCAAGACGCACCACAACGCGCTCGACATAGACCTCTACGCACGCATCGCGCCCGAACTATATTTGAAGCGGCTCGTCGTCGGCGGCTTCGAGCGCGTCTACGAACTCAACCGCAACTTCCGCAACGAAGGCATCTCCACGCGCCACAACCCCGAATTCACCATGCTCGAATTCTACTGCGCCTACATGGACGTGAACGGCATGATGGACTTGTGCGAAGAGTTGCTGCGGCAGAGCGTAATCGCTGCGACAGGCGGCACGGTCGTACACTTCGCGGATCAAGAGTTTGACTTTGGTCGTAAGTTCGAGCGGCTGACGATGAAGGAAGCAATTGCTAAATACTGGCCGCTTTCGTGGAGAGTGCAGAGTAAATTGGGCGGTGACGAGTTCCAACTGAACTGGCTTGACGACTCAGAAGTGTTGGCGAAGCTGTATATATTTGCTCACAGTGTGACGGCATATCTTTCTCGGAATTATGATTATGTAATAGAGGAGAGAATGTCCGAGGAAAATATAGACTCTTCCAGAGGGCGCAAGACTGCCCAAATATGGGAAGCCGAAGTTGATACTAAGATTGACGATTACCTAGCAGGTTCTAAAGGAAATTCTGACGAAATAAATGCTCATCATATTGAAGCTCTCTTTGAACTGCTCGCAGAGGAAAATTTGATCCAACCGACATTCATCACAGATTTTCCGAAACCTATCTCCCCTCTCTCGAAAGCGTCGCCCGATGATCCGTCTATTGCGGAGCGGTTCGAATTGTTCATCGCGGGGATGGAGTGCGCGAACGGGTTTTCGGAGTTGAATGATCCGTGGGAGCAGTATGAGAGGTTCAGGGAGCAGGGGCAGGCGCGGGAGCGTGGCGACGAGGAGGCGATGCAGATGGATACGGATTACGTGCGCGCGCTCGCTTACGGGATGCCCCCGGCGGCGGGCATCGGGATCGGCATTGATCGCATCGTAATGCTCCTGACGAACCGTCGTTCCATCCGCGATGTGATATTATTTCCCCACATGCGCCCCGCCGCGCCGAAGGCGGATGAGGCGACCTCAGACGAGCATCCGGCATTACCTATCGAACAAGCGGACAAACAAGCGTAAGTCGTTTCCCGAACTTTTAACCCCTAACCCCCTGAGCCTCGCGTTTAAAAGCGGGCATGAAAGAGAGATGATTTGAGATGATGCGAAAATTTTTTGCAGTTTCCCTGATGTTGGTCGTGGCCGGTGTCCTCGCGCTCGCGCAGGAGAAGGCTTCGCAGCCGGTGAAGTTGACCGGCTATCTGGTTGACAACATGTGCGCGGGCGAGCACCCGGAGGCGGACGAGGCCATGGTTGAGACCGCCAAAGGCCACCCGACCGCGTGCTCGCTGATGCCGGGCTGCTCGGCCACCGGCTACTCGCTCGTCGTGGACAATAAGATTTATAAACTGGACGAGGCGGGCAACAAGTCCGCGCTCACGGTATTGAAGGCGACGAAGGCGACGAAGGGCTTGCGGGTCGAAGTCGAAGGTAGTCTCGACGGCAACACCCTGCGCGCGACGAAGGTGGCGGAAGCTAAAGCGGGCAAGAAGTCGTAGCAGCGTCCGCGCGAAAAATTATCGGGCGGTTCTTGCGAAGGCCGCCGCTGTTTACTGTCTGGTCGGCGTCGAACTGTTCGGCGCGGGCGAGGCGGAAGAGGCGGCGGCCTTCTGCCGTAGTTTCGCCTGCCGCTCCGCGACCCACGCGGGGACTGTGCCCTGCCGCCCCATAGAGGCGGCGTAGTCGTTCATGGCGGCGAGCGCGCCAGCGTGGTCGCCCGACTTCTCGCGCAGGCGGCTGAGGTCTATGAGCACCTGCGGGTTCGCGTCGCCGTAGAGTTCGGCGGCGCGCGCGAAACTGTCGGCGGCACGCGCCAGATGACCCTGACGCTCGAAGAGGCGTCCGAGGTGATAAAACGCGATGGGGTAGCGCGCGGCGTCTTTTTCCGTGAGCGGGATGAGCGCGGCGACGGCTTCCTCGTCGCGCTTGAGGGTGATCAGCACGACTCCGAGTTCGAGATTGGCGGGCGGGAAATAGCCGCCGGGGCTGCGCCCGAGCACGCCGCGATATTCCTTCACCGCCTCTTCCGCTTTGCCGCCCTCGCGCGCGTCGCGTGCGGCGCGCAGCAGGTCGTAAGTGGCGCGATCAACTTCGTGTGCGCGGAACTTCGCGCCCTGTTTCGCGGGGCGAACTTCCCGGCTCTCGCCGGACTTCACGTTCGCGGCGTCGGCGTTTTCGGCAGGAGCGGCGACGGGGGTGAAGAGTTCGCGCCGCGCCTCGCTGATTTCGCGCGGGACGCCCGCGCCGGTGCGCGTCGAGCGCGCGATGAAACCGTCGAGCACGGCGATGCCGCGCGCCGCGTCGCCGTCTTCGGCGTAGGCGCGCGCGAGGGCGGCGGCGGCTTCCGCGTGCGCCGGTTCGAGACGCAGCGTGCGCAGCCATTCGCGGATGGCGAGGTCGGCTTCGCCGCGCAGCCGGTGGAGGCGTCCGAGGTTGTAGCTCGCTTCGGCGTAAGCGTAGTTTTCCTGCATGAGCGCGGCGGAGAGCGTCTGTTGCGCCTCTTCCCAGTGGCCTTGCCGGATGAGGATGACGCCGAGATTGTTGAGGGCGCGCGAGTAGTTGCCGCGCCGCTGCGAGATGGCTTTGCGGTAAGCGTCTTCAGCCGCGCTCGCGTCGCCGAGACGCGCCAGCGCGTTGCCGGTGTTGAAGAAAAAGGGCGGGTCGAAGCGGTCTTCGTGAATCATCAGGCGCAGCGCGTCGAGAGCTTCCGGCTGGCGTTTGAGGGCGACGAGGCGTTCGACGAGCGCGCGTTGCAGCCGCGCCCGATCCGCGCCCGGCTTCGCCTCTTTGATTTCGGCGCGCAGGCGTTCGAGTTCCCCTTCTTCACCCGCCGACTTGGCCGCACCGCTCTCCGGCGCAGACGCAACCGCCGCCTTAACCGGCGGAGCGGCGACGGGGGCGACGGCGACAGGGGCGGCGTTCGGCGCGGGGTTTGGCGCGACGGAAGGAGACGGAGACGGCGAGGTGGAAGGAGTCGCGGATGAGGTGGCGGAAGGGGCAGCGGCGGCGCGGCGCGCGCGCGTGGTCTCGGAGGCAGGCCGCGGCGCGGCGTTCTCTTTTTGCGCGCTCGCCGCCTTCACCTTCGCACCGGACGGCTTCGACGCTTCTTCACGCGCGGACGCCGGAGCAGTTCGAGGCTTCGACGTGTTTTGCGCGACAGCGACCGGCGCGCACCACGCCGCCGCAACAGCCACAACTGCCGCGACCGCCAGCGACGCAACGGGCGCGGATTGCCGCGCGAGGCGGACGTGTATTTGATTCGCGTTCGAGAGTTGTTCCGGCATCTTTAATTCTCCGGCGGGGTTCTGGCGAAATCCGCTTGTGTCGGGTTGCGATGCGTGCGCGCGGTTTCTAGCGCGCGGCGGCAAGCGTTCGGGTCAGCGCGTCGTCGCCGTGTTCGGGTTGACGCGGCGCGGGCGTTCTTTAGGTTGTTCATGGTCGTGAGGTTTCAACTGCGGCGGGGCGGGTGCGGCAGCGTTCCCCGTGTAGTTGATGATCGTGCCGCCGAAGCCGACCGCCCATGCGCGCCCGCGCGATGCGACCGAGAGGCGTTCGAGC
>DASPJG010000186.1:0-7992 GCA_035628755.1 Pyrinomonadaceae bacterium | reverse complement strand
CCTCTTTGAGGCGGAGCGGGATGCTGCGAATGGTGCGGACGTTTTGCGTTACGTCTTCGCCGCGCCGCCCATCGCCGCGCGTGACGCCGCGCGCGAGTTGCCCGCGCTCGTAGTGCAGAGAGATCGAGAGGCCGTCGATCTTCAACTCGGCGACGTATTCGAGGCGGCGACCGTCTGCGAGACGCTTGACGCGTTCGTCGAAGGCGCGCAGGTCTTCGATGTTGTAACTGTTGTCGAGCGAGAGCATCGGGCGGCGATGCACGTACTCGTCAAAGCCCTTTGCGGGGCGACCGCCGACGCGTTGCGTGGGGCTGTCCGTCGTCGCCAGTTCGGGGTGCTCGGCTTCGAGTTGTTGGAGCCGCGCCATGAGCGCGTCGTAGTCGGCGTCGGAAATTTCGGGATTGTCGTAGACGTAATAAAGCTCTTCGTGACGGCGCAACTCGTTACGCAGTTGTTCGATCTCCTGTGCCGGTGTGCCCGCGCCGCGGGTGGACGTTTTCGCCATGATGATGCGTTGCGACTTACGATCTCTCTATTTTGAATTGAACGAACGACTCCATCGTTGACGCCTCGCGGTGATCCTCTCGCGCCACCTGCGCGAGGCGGTGAATGAGACGCCCGAAGTATTTGATGCCCTGCACGAAATCTTCGAGGCGGATGTTTTCGTCGGGCGCGTGCTGGTTCGACCCGGCGTAGCTGACCCCGAAGGAGACGAGCGGCGTCGGCGGCAGGCTCACGCCGCAGACTGCGCCGATGGGGCCGCTCGCCGGGTCGAGCGGGTAGACGATGGGGGGCGCGCCGTAAACTTCCGTCGCACAGTCAATCGCCGCGCGCGCGACTGTGGACTGGATCGAAGATTTGGCGAAAGGCGCGCTCGCGATCTCATTGACTTCAACGTCGTGGAAGCCGCGCGCGTCGAGGTGGGCGCGCAGGAGCGAGATGACGAGCGCGGGCGAGAGGTCTGGCACGAGCCGGAAGTCCAGACGCGCCAGGGCCATGCCGGGCAGCACGGTCTTTGCGCCCGCCTCGGTGTGGCCGGTCTGGATGCCGCAGATCGTACAGGTCGGGCCGAAGATCAATTCTTTGGTAAGGGCGCGCCCGGTCAGGCCGCGCACCCACTGATTGATCTTGAATTCGCGCTTCAGCCCCGGCTCATCAATTTCGAGTTGCTTGAGCGACTTCGCGTCCTCTTCGGCAATGGGCGCGATGTGCGACGAGAAGCCGTCAATCGTGATGACGCCTTTCGGCGAGACGATGGTGGAGAGAGCCTGCACGAGATTCCACGCCGGGTTCGGCACGACGCCGCCCCACTTTGAATGTAAATCCGTGCGCGCGCCGTAAGCCCGCAGTTCGATAAACGTGATGCCTTTGAAGCCGAGGCTGATGAGAAGCCGTTCTTTCGTGTCCTTATACCCGTCGTCCCAGATGCAGCCGTCGGCGCGCAGCATCTCCGGGTTTTCCGACGTGAAGCGGTAGAGGCTGGGGCTGCCCATCCCGTCTTCGCCTTCCACGATGAAACGCAGGCACACAGGCAGTTTCCCGAAAGTCTTCTGGTAAGCCTCGATGGCCGAGAGCCGCGCCACGAGGTCGCCCTTGCTGTTGGCCGCCCCGCGCGCGTACAACTTTCCGTCGCGCACCGCCGCCGCAAACGGCCCCGAAGACCACGCCGTCAACTGCCCGACCGGCTGCACGTCGTAATGACTATAGACGACGTAACAATGCGACCCCGCGCCGAACTCGCCATAGATGATCGGGTAGCCGCTTCCGATCTTGAACGAGCGCGTGCCCGCGCCGATTCTCTGCATGGACTGTTCGACCGTCTCGGCCATGGCGCGCATGCCCGTGCCGCGCGCCGCCACCGAAGGCATGCGACACAGAGATTGCAACCGCTCGACATAAGCGGCTGCGTGGCGTTCAACGTAACGGTCGAAGCGTGTAAACGGCATAAGTCGAATCGTGGAGCGTGAAGCGTGAATCGCAAATAGAAAAAACTTCTCCCTTCTATTTAGGGTTCACGATTTACGATTCACGAAAGAAAAGATAGCACGGGCGCGCGCCGCCGTTCTCGAAACCGGCGCAGACGAGTCCGGCGGCGAAGTGTGTCTGAAACTCGGAGCGCACGCGCAGGAGTTCGCTTTGCGCCGCGCGGCCATCCTCGCGCCGGAGCGTGTTCCAGTCGGGCGGAATCTCGACAACGGCGTCGGGCGCGGAAGCGTGAGCCGGACGCTCGCCCCGCGCACAGGCTTCGACGCGCGGCGTGCGGAGTTCCCACTCGGCGATCAGCCGGTCGCTGTCGAGGTTGAATTGTTGCCCGTCGGCGAAGGCTTCGGTTCCGGCGTCCCAGCCGTAGAAATTGACGCCGTAGGAACGTATGCGGACGCCGAGCCGGTTGAGATTGAAGTGCGCGTTGCGCGCCTGCATCGGCTCGAACGTCCAGCGGATGAAGTTGCGCCCCTCGCCGAGCGCGCGCTCGCGTTGCGCCCACTTGAGCCGCGCTCCCAGGCCGCGGTTCTGGTAGGCGGACGCGACGGCCATCATGTGCGAGTAGCCGATGATCTCCGCGCCGCGCACGGCGACGAGATGATGCACGAAGCCGACGAGTTCGCCCGCCGCATACGCGCCGAGTATCCAGCCGCCCGCCAGACGCGAGACGATCAGGTGGCGGCGCGGCGAGAGTTCGAGGTCGGGCATGTGGAACACTTCGCGCTGCAAGCGCACACACGTATCAAACTCCTCAATCGTCGTGCATTCACGGATCGATATTTCGTCGCCCGCGCGCTCAACTGTTTCCGTCTGCCGTGACATCGAACCTCGAACCTTTCTACAGGGTGTGTCGGGTGAGACCCGGATGATAATAATTCAAACGACCGTTCTCGCGTACCAATCATCCGGCACGCGCGCGATGCGCCGCTCGCGCGCGAGCGTCACGATGTCGGAGACGAAGCTGATGATCACGAGGCGTCCGGGCGCGCGGTAGCGTTCGTCTATGGCGGCGCGCAGTTCCGACACGAGCGCGGAGGATGAACGGATTTTGAAGAGGATGAGACGCGCCACCCCCGCATGCTTCAACAACCAGCCCGTCTTGCGCACGGCGGTCTGCCCGCATTCGCCCCAGAAGGCGAACGGGAGCGCGAACCCCTCGCCGCCGCGCGCCACCAGATCGGGCTTGTAACGCAGGCCGACGCGCTGCTCGATCTCCAAATTAGGGAACTCACCGACGAACATCGCGTATCCGAGCGCCTTCATCAACACGTGCTCGTAACTCTCCCCCGTCCGCTGCCACAAACGCACGCGCCGCCCCGCCAACTCGAAGTCGTAAAGCATAAGATGGAGTTTCGGCTTTCAGGTTTCAAGTTAAGGAACGAAGTATTTCAGACCTGCAACCTGAAGCTGGAAACTTTTCATTCCTTCGTCGGATAGGCCGGAAGTTCGAGGCGGACGGTGAGGCCGTGCGGGGCGGCGTTGTCGAACGCGATGCGGCCATTGAGCACGGCGACGAGGCGTTGCGCGATGACGAGGCCGAGTTCGTTCATGTTCGTGCCGCGCTCGTTCGGCGCGTCTATCTCGATGTTGTCGAAGATGTGCGCGGCGTCGGCGCGCGGCTCGCCTTCGTCGTGTATCTCGACGCACACTTCGGCAGACGTGCGCTTGAAGGCGTCGATCTTGACGGTCGCGCCTTCGGGGCTGCGCCCGATGGCGTGGGCTAAGAAGTTGTAGAGCACCTGCCTGAGTTTGCCCTCGTCGGAGACGATCGTGCCGCACTCCGGCGCGGTCGTACAGTCGAGTTTCACGCCCTTCTTTTCGGCGAGCCGCCCGACCGCGCCGCACGTCTCGCGCAGCATCTCGCGCACGGAGAATTCGTGCAGGAACAGCTCCGTCTGCCCTGCTTCGAGGCGCGAAAGATCGACGAGTTGCTTCACGCTCGACTGTAGTTTCAAGCCGGAGTTCTGAATTTTTTCGCAGTAGCGTAACTGCGGCTCGGTCAGGTTTTCGTGTTCGAGAAGGATTTCCGAGAAGCCGAGGATGGCCGTCAGCGGCGTGCGCAGTTCGTGCGACATGCGCGCGAGGAACAACGAGCGATAGCGCGCCACGCGCTGCAACTCGCAGTTGGCCGCTTCGAGCGCGCTGCCGCGCTGGCGCAGTTCCTCGACGAGTTGTTCGATCTGCGCGCGCTGCTCGTTCATCGCGGCGGCGCGGCGCGCGTTGCCGAGCGCGATGACGATGGGAGCGGCGATGAAACGCAGGCCACGGTCGGCGGCGCGCAGGCGTTCGGGGTGCGACGAGATGGCGACGATTGCGCCGATGATCGAACCGCGCGCCGTGATCGGCAGGGCGATGCCGCCCTTCACGCCCGTCTCTTCAAAGAGGGCGCGGGCTTCGTCCGGCGCGTCCTCATCGAGCCACACGCGACACTCGCGCTCGCTCTCTTCCACGACGCCCGCCAGCCATTGGCCGACGCGCCGCCCGGCTGCCTCCTCCATGTGCGGGTGCGTGTGGATCGCGCTCTCGTGCAGCCGCCCGTCTTCGCCGCGCAGGTAGGTGATGAGGCAGCAGAGGTTCCAGTGGCGCAGCAGGATTTCGGAGAAGGCCGCGCAGACCTTCGCCTCGGTCGCATATTCTCCCGGCGCGAAAACCTGCGTGTAGAAGATGTCTACGACCTCCGCGCCGAGCGCGGTCAACTCGTCTGACACCGTAGCGTTCTCCTCGCAAGAGAACTTTTCCAAACTCTCCTTAGCCCGTGCGTTCATGCGGCACAAACAAAACGTCCCGCCTTCGAGGGACAACCGAATCTCTTAAATTGTCGGGAGCAACAGTTGTTGCCCGCACTATAGTGCGTCGCTCACGCGAGTGTCAACGGGAGGCCGGGATCAAGGACAGGGGACGAGAAATGATGAGAAAAAACCACCTTCGCCGGAGACTTTTTTGTTCATCTC
Source organism: Pyrinomonadaceae bacterium (assembly GCA_035628755.1). Lineage (GTDB taxonomy): Bacteria > Acidobacteriota > Blastocatellia > Pyrinomonadales > Pyrinomonadaceae > JAIVJZ01. Next base: position 3,058 of record DASPJG010000186.1, on the reverse strand, counting down.
TCGCCCCTCATCCCTCATCCTTTCGCTATGCTATGATGCCCGCGGAGGTTAGTTCCGCTTTTACCTGCTCAATGAACGGCCACTTGAGCGAGCGCCCACTCGCCGAACTCATCAGGGAAATCAACACCGCCGGGTTATCAGGCGCGTTGCGTCTCGCACGCGAACGAGTGCAAGCCGTCGTCTATGCAGAGGCGGGCGAGATCGTCTTCGCGCGTTCCAACCTGCGCGTGCACCGTCTTGCCGTCTGCCTGCACAGGTGGGGCGTGCTGCCGGAAGATAAACTGTCCACACTCGTGACGGAATACATGTCGGACACGGAGGCGAGCGCGTCGCTCGTCGCGGCGGGCGCGCTCACCAGAGACGCGCTCTCCAAACTTCACGCGCGGCAGGCGACGGACGTGCTGCGCCCGCTCTTGTTGTGGACGGAAGGCGATTGGAGCTTCGACCCGCGCGCACGCCTCGTGGAAGACGTGCGCTGCAAGTTGGAAGTTCGGCAACTGCTCCTCGAAGCCGCGCGTCAACTCCCGACCGATTACGTCGCCGCACGGCTCAACGCCGACGCGGAAATCATCTCGCCCGTCGCGGAACAACCCGCGCAGATTCAACTGCAACCGCTCGAAGGCTTCATCCTCTCGCGCGTCGAATCGCCCTTCGCGCTCGGCGAACTGCTCGCCATCAGCGGCCTGCCCGAAGCGCAAGCGCGCCAGTGTGTCTATGGGCTTGCGCTCGGCGGCCTGCTCGCGCGTGCCGAATGGCCTTCCGCCCTCGCGTCAGCTCTCTCCGCGCAAAGCGGCGCGGCAGGCGCGTCGGCGAAGCCCCCCGCCGCCGCAGTTGCGCAGACCGATGCCGCCGCGCCTGCCGCGCCGAAACCGGACGCGCCGCCCGATCCGCGCGCCGAGATCGACGCGCTGTTCGCGCTCGTCCGCGACGCCGACAACTACTCCATTCTCGGCCTCGAACGCACCGCCGGGGGTTCGGAGATCAAACGCGCCTACTACGCGCTCGCCAAACGCTTTCACCCGGATCGTTTCCAGCGCGACGCAGACGCCTCGCTGCGGTCGCAGATCGAAGCCGCCTTCATGAAGATCACGCAGGCTTACGAGACGCTTAACGATCCGCGTGCCCGTTCCGCCTACGATCTCAAACTCGGCACGCAGATCGGCATGCCCGGCTCGTCTCAAACCTCCGGCCACGCCAATCAATCCGCCGCGTCCGCCAACGCCCACCTCTCGCGCGAGGAACGCGCCGCCGGGAGTTTCAAGCAGGGACTCGACGCGCTCAAACAGAACAACCTTTCGGCAGCCGTCGCGCTGCTCGGCGAGGCCACGCGGCTCGCCCCGCAGCAGCCGCGCTATCACGCCTTCTACGGCAGCGCGCTGGCGCGCGACGTGCGCACGCGGCATCAGGCCGAGGCCGCCTTGCAGACCGCGATCAAACTCGACGGCAGCGACCCCGACTATCACGTCATGCTCTCCGAACTTCTCCGCACCATCGGCCAGACACTTCGCGCCGAACGCGAACTCGAACGCGCCCTCGCCCTCGACCCCAATCACGACGCCGCGCGCCGCCAACTCGATCAACTCAGGAAACTGAAAAAAAGTAAGAAGTGACAGGACGGACGGCTGCGAAGTCAGAGTTGCTTGACCCGGCTGGTGCGGCGGCTTTTCTATTCACGGTTTACGATTTACTATTCACTTCATACTGGCTGGTCGCTCGTCGCTTGTCACTGAAAAATTATGGCTTCAATTCAAACGAAGGTATCGGACGAAGACGGGATCGCGCGCGAGGCGTTTGCGCGTCTGGCGGCGGAGGCGGACGAATTTGAAGGCTACGCCCACCCGCACGCCGAACGAATCGCCGCGTTGAGTAGTGAACTGGCGAAGTTGTTCGGGTTGGGTCGCGCTGATCGCACGTCGCTGCGGCTGGCCGCGCTCGCGCACGATCTCGGCGAGATGGCGATGAAGCGCGATTACATCCGCCGCGCCGCGCCGCTCACCTTTGAGGAGCGGCTCGACCTCTCGCGTCACCCCGTTATCGGCGAACAGGAGGCCGCGCGCGCCGGGGCAGACCGCGGCGCGCAACTGCTCGTGCGCTGGCATCAGGAATGGTGGAACGGCGCAGGCTACCCCGACGCCCTCTCGCGCGAAAACATCCCGCTCGCCGCGCGCATCCTCCGCGTTGCGGATGCTTACGCCGCGCTCACGGATGCGCGCCCCTATCGCCCCGCGCTCACGGAAGCCGACGCGCGCCGCCATCTCACGGAATGGGCGGGTTTGGAGTTCGACCCGCAGGTCGTCCGCGCCTTTCTCACCTTGAACAATCTCCCCGCCCTCCGCTCTTACGCGAGCCGCAGCGACGACGCTCCGGTCGTCGGCGCGACCAACGCCAGCGAACCGCCGGGCGACGCCTCGAACAACAACGCGGCAGGCTTCGACAGCAATCGAGACTCCGCCAGTTTCCAGAAAGCCGACACAGACCGAGATGCCTGATTATTCCGACCCAACGCTGCACGGCTGGCTCGCTTTCGAGTTGAGCATTTTGCGCCGCCTGCGCTTTCGCACCTTCATCAACCCTTTCGCGGGCGAGCCTCATCTGGAAACGCACGTCAAGCGTTGGGGCGTGCGCGTTGCCGCCAACGATGCGGCTCGCTGGAGTTGGATCAAGTCCATCGCCCGCGTCGAAAACAACGGCGAGCGGCTGACCGGGGACGACCTCGACATCCTGCTCGAAGACGTTTACGTGCCGCGCCACAAGCTGCACAATCCCGCGCTCGCGCGCTGGTTCGGCGAGACCGACGCGTGGTGGTTCGACAACCTCCGCCAGAATGCGGAGAAGCTCGGCGGCGAGATCAAACAATCGCTCGCGCTCACCCTCGGCATGTTGACCGGCGACTACGCGCTCTCGTTCGACGAATCAACGCGCGAATTGCGCCAGCCGCTCTCGCGCGTCCTGCGCCGCCTGCACGAGACCCAGCCCCAGCCCTTCGACAACGGGCAACCCAACACGAGCGCGAACAAGGATGCGCGCCAGTTCATTGCCGAGCAACGCGGCGACCTGC
>DASPJG010000185.1:0-12143 GCA_035628755.1 Pyrinomonadaceae bacterium | reverse complement strand
TCTACAACCAGCGCGACGCAGAGGGCTTCATCAAGCTCAACGCGCTGCGCCTGCGCTCGCTGGCACAAGTTAACAAGTAATGCGGCATGCGGATTGAGAAATAAGCGCGGCGACGCTTTTTCAATCCGCACGCCGCAGGCGAAAGGGTGGAAGGCATGACGAACATCGCGGAAAAAATCGAGGGCGTGCAGGTGAAAGTGGTCGAGGCTGACAAGATCGGTTCGGCAACTTCGCCGCTCGAATTGTCGAAGATGCTGGCCGTCGTCACGTCGCGCGAGCGCGTGAGCGCGGGTGATGTGGTCGTCGTGCGCACGCTCTCGGAGAGCACGACGTATAACCAGTTGGAACTCGTGACGGGACGGCTGGCGAAGATCAATCAGGGCGATGTCGTCGCGGGCGTGCTCGGCAGTCGCCGCGCGCTCAAGGGCTTCGTCGGCGACGTGCCGGAGACGGTCGCGGCGGGCGACGAGTTACACCTGCTCAACATGGGCGGCGTCATCGGTCTCTGCAAAGGGCATCATTCGAGTTTGAGCGATGCGATCCGCGTGGAGGTCGTCGGCCTCGTGTACGACGAGGCGGCGCGGGTGCGAAACATCGGCGACGCCGCGTTGCCTCTGCGCGAACATATGGGCGAGAGCGCGCCGCTCGTCGTCATTGCGGGCGCGTGCATGAACAGCGGGAAGACTTACGCGGCGACGGAGTTGATACGACGCGCGACCGCCGCGGGGATGCGCGTGGCGGCGGGCAAACTCTCAGGCGTCGCATGCCTGCGCGACACGCTCAACATGGCCGACCACGGCGCGGTGGCGACGGCGAGCTTTCTCGACTGTGGGCTGCCTTCGACGGTGGGCGTGGGCGACCTTGCGCCCGTGGCGAAATCAATCGTCGCAAAGTTGAACGAGAGCGCGCCCGACCTGATCGTGATCGAACTGGGCGACGGCATCCTCGGCGGCTACTCGGTCGAGTCGGTCTTCGACGACGCCGAGTTGCGTGCGGCAATGGCCGCGCTCGTCTATTGCGCGTCGGATTACGTGGGCGCATGGGGCGGCATCGAGTTGCTCCGGCGGCGCGGGTTGACGGTTGACCTCGTGGCCGGTTCGGTGACCGACTCGCAGATGGGCGAGGACTACATCGAAGGCGAGTTTGGCGTCGCGGCGGGCAACGCGCGCAGGGACGGGGCGCGGATGTTCGAGATCATCAAAAATAAGGTTTCAGGTTTCGGGTTTCAGGTCTCAGGTTCGCTCCGCGCAGATGCGTTTGAGAGTGTGCTAGTCGAAGCATGAAACGTGAAGGCTGAACGAGCCGCTTGTATCTTTAACTTGTATCTTTAACTTGAAACCTGAAACTTGAAACTTATGAAACTTCGGATCGGCATCTTTGGCGGGTCGGGCTACGGCGGGGCGGAATTGCTGCGCATTCTGCTGACGCGTGCGGATGTCGAGATCGTTTTCGTGACGGCGAACGAGGGGGCGGGAAAAGCCGTCGGCGAGGTGCATCGCAATCTTTACGGCCTGACCGGGTTGCGTTTCATCGCCGCGCCGGATGAATTGGAGAGCTTGCCGGAGGCGGACTGCGTGTTTCTGGCATTGCCGCACGGGCAGGCTTTGGAGATCGCGCCGCGCCTGCCGCCGGGCGTGCGCGTGGTTGACCTGTCGGGTGATTTTCGCCTGAACGACGCGGCGGAGTTTCTGGCGCACTACGGGCGCGAGCACACGGCGACCGCGTTGCAAAGCAAATTCGTCTACGGGTTGACGGAGACGAACCGGGAAGCGATTAAAGGCGCGCGGCTCGTGAGCAACCCCGGCTGCTTCGCCACGGCGACGCTGCTCGGTCTCGCTCCGCTCGTCGCGGCGGGACAGTTACAGGGTCGCGTCATCGTTGACGCGAAGACGGGTTCTTCGGGGTCGGGCGTGAAGGCGGCGGCCAACACGCACCACCCGCAGCGCATGAACTCGTTCTACGCCTACAAGCCTTTCACACACCAGCACGTGCCGGAGATCGAACAGGAACTCAGGCGCGTCGGCGACTGGACGAGCGAGTTCGTGTTTATGACCCACTCGCTGCCCGTCGCGCGCGGCATCTTCGCCTCAATCTACGTCGAGACGAAGAACGCGCTGACGGCGGAAGCCGCGCGCGCTTTGTATGAAAACTTTTACCGCGAGAGTTTTTTCGTGCGCGTGGTGGAAGGATCGCCCGACATCAACTGGGTGAAGACGACCAACTTTTGCGACCTCGGCATCGCCGTGCGCGGGCGTTCGCTCGTCGTCTTCTCGGCGATAGACAATCTCGTCAAAGGCGCGGCGGGTCAGGCCGTGCAGAATATGAATTTGATGTTCGGGCTGGACGAGCGCGCGGGGCTGATGCTGCTCGGCAGCAATCCGTGAGAAAGTCTCAAGTCCCAAGTCCCAAGTCTCAAAGCCACTCCGACTTTAAACTTGGGACTTGAGACTTGGGACTTGAGACTAAAAACAGACGACGATGAAAACGATCACAAACTTTGAGGCCGTGGCGGCGCGCGAGGGCGAGTTTCAACTGGCGACTTATAAGAAGATGCCCGTGGCGGCGGCGCGCGGTCGGGGCGCGTGGGTGGAGACGAGCGAGGGCGAACGCTTTCTAGACCTCTATGGCGGGCATGCCGTGGCGGCGACGGGACATTGCCACCCGCACGTCGTCGAGGCAATCAGGCGGCAGGCCGGGGAGTTGTTGTTCTACTCGAATCTGGTCTATTCGGAAGTGCGCGCGCGTGCGGCGGAGAAGTTGGTGAGTTGCGCGCCTGCTCCTCTGTCGAAAGCGTTCTTCTGCAATTCGGGCACGGAGGCGAACGAGAACGCGATGCGCATAGCGCGCATGCGGACGGGGCGCGAAAACATCATCACGTTGACGGGCGGCTTTCACGGTCGCACGGCTGATGCCATCAGCGCGACCTTTCTGGGCAAGTATCGAGAGATCGGGCAGCCAAACGTGCCCGGCCACCTGTGCGCCGAGTTCGGTTCGATTGATTCGGTGGCCGCGCTCGCCGACGAGACGGTGGCCGCTGTGATGCTTGAGCCGATTCAGTCTATGGCGGGCGTGCGGCAAGCGCGACCGGAGTTCTACGGCGCGTTGCGCGAGTTGTGCGACGCGCGCGGGATGCTCTTGATTTATGATGAGGTGCAGACAGGCGTCGGGCGCACGGGCGAGTGGTTCTTTGCGGGGAGCGCGGCGAGCGCGGAAGTTGTGCCGCACATCGTCACGCTGGCGAAGGCTCTGGGGAGCGGCGTCCCCGTCGGCGCGTGCCTGACAAATGATGCGGTCGCAGCCCACATCAGGGAGAACGATCTCGGCACGACGTTCGGCGGCGGGATGCTGGCGATGGCAGCCGTGACGGCGACGCTCGAAGCGATTGAAATGGACGGCATGCTAGAGAACGCGCGTGCGTCGGAGCGACACCTGCGCGCGTCGCTTGAGGGCGTGCCGCAGGTGGCGCGCGTGCGCGGCGCGGGGTTGCTGCTGGGGTTGGAGTTTGCGGATGAGATCGCCGCGAAGGTGCATCAGGCTTTGCTCGGCGAGCGCATCATCACCGGCACGTCGAGCGACGCGCGCGTGCTCAGGCTGTTGCCGCCGCTCTGTCTGAAACGCGAAGAGATTGATTTGTTCGTCGCGTCGTTGAAGCGAATTTTATAAAAAGATGCCGAGAGATTTTCTGACAACCGGAGACTGGACGCGCGACGAACTTGAGCGTCTGCTGGAAGCGGCGGCGCGGTTCAAGCGTGGCGAGGATGCATCGCGCCCGCTCGCGGGGAAATCGGTCGCGCTCGTCTTTTTCAATCCTAGCTTGCGCACGCGCGCTTCGATGCAGGTGGGGATTTATGAACTCGGCGGCAACCCGGTCGTGCTCGAACCCGGCGGCACGAGTTGGACGCTCGAACACCGCGACGGCGTGGTGATGGACGGCGACAAGACCGAGCACGTCGCGGAGTTTGTGCGCGTGCTGGGGCGTTACTGCGCGGCCATCGGCGTGCGCACGTTCGCCGCGCTCAGGGATTGGAGAGAGGAGCGGCGCGACCCCGTGCTCGCCGCGTTCGCGCGCCACAGCGAAGTGCCGGTCATCAATCTCGAATCGGCGATGCATCACCCCTGCCAGTCGCTCGCGGACATGTTGACGATCAGGGAGCGAGCAGGCGCGGGACGCAAGCGCGTGACGCTGACGTGGGCATGGCATCCGAAGCCCCTGCCGATGGCCGTGCCGAACAGTTTCGCGCTCGCCGCCGCGCAGTTGGGGCACGAACTGACCATCGCGCACCCGCCCGGCTACGAACTCGACGACGAACTCGTCGGCCAACTCAATGAGCTTGCGTTCGACGCGGGCGCGACCGTCAACGTGACGGACGACGTGGAGGCGGCGTTCGACGGCGCGGAGGTCGTCTACGCGAAGAGCTGGGGCAGCAAGATGTTTTACGGCTCGCCCGAAGACGACTTGGAGACGCGCGCCGAATACCGCGACCGCTGGATCGTTGACGAGTCGAAGATGCGACGCACCCGTGGCGGCATCTTCATGCACTGCCTGCCCGTGCGCCGCAACGTCATCGTGACGGACGGCGTGATTGATTCCGACGCCTCGGTCGTCATAGACGAAGCGGAGAACCGCCTGCACGCGCAGAAGGCGATCCTGGCAAAATTGGTTGGTGGCCAGTAGTCATGCAAAAGCTGTCAATGGTCGGTAGTCAGTTGTCAGTTGCATGTGTTTATCAAAGTCACCGTTTATGAAGGTCAGGTTCAAGTTGCCGGACACAAACAACTGACGACTGACCGCTGACGTTCTCGGAGGTGAAACATGAGCCAGCCGCGACTCGATCTGCTGCGCGAAGCCTTGCCCTATATTCAGCGTTTCAAGGGCAAGACTTTCGTGGTCAAAATCTCCGGCAAGCTGACGGAAGATCACGAGCATCTCCGCTCGCTCTGCGAGGAATTGGCGTTGATGCATCAGGTGGGCATTCGCCTGTGCGTCGTGCATGGCGGCGGCAAGCAGTTGACGGAGTTGGCGGAGCAGTTGGGCGTCGAGCAGACGATCATCAACGGGCGTCGCGTCACCGACGACGCGACGCTCGACATGGCGAAGATGATCTTTGCCGGGAAGATCAACACGGACATTCTCGCCGCGCTGCGCAATCACGGCGTCAGCGCGGTGGGCTTGTCGGGCGTTGACGGCAACATCGTGTTGGCCGAACGCCGCCCGCCGAGAGAGGTGTTGAATCAGGCGACGGGCGAGAGCGAGCGCGTGGACTTCGGGCACGTCGGCGACGTGTTGGAAATTGACGACCGGCTGCTGCGCGTGCTGCTCGACCACGATTACCTGCCTGTCGTCTCGCCGCTCGGCGCAGACTCCGGCGGGCGCGTCTTCAACATCAACGCCGACACCATCGCCGCCGAAATCGCCGTGCGTCTGGAAGCGGAGAAGTTGATTCTCCTGAGCGACGTGGACGGGCTTTACCTGCGACCCGGCGAGTCGGCGACAAAACTCTCGCGCCTGACGGTTGACGAGGTGGCGACACTCCTCAAAGACGGCGTCGCCACGGGCGGCATGATCCCGAAGTTGCAAAACATCACGGAACTGCTGCAACGCGGCGTCCGCAGCGCGCACATCATCAAAGGCTCTCTGCGCAACACGCTGCTCTCCGAAGTCTTCACCGACGAAGGCACAGGCACGATGATCGTCGCAGGATAGCGCAAAGCGGCAGGGCAAGCTGACAGCAAGGCGAGCGGACAGTGGACGGCAGAAGGGCGAAAGTGGAGACGGAAACCATGTCTCCACTTTCGCCCTTTGTCTTATCTACTTCGTCTTATCTACTTCGCCCTTCTACTCTCTGCCGACTCTTTGTTGCAAGCCTTTTCGCGTGCGGAGCAAATATTTCGCGCCGGGTGATCCTTTTTCGATCTCAAGCCCGCGTTAGTTGGTGGGACGTTAATCGGAGACACGCGAGCGGAGTTTTTATTCCACTTTCACACGCGCCGCCACACGTTGCCCCGGCAATTTTCAGCCATCATGCGGGACATCTTCGCGTCCCATAAGTTAATAACGGATGCTCACCACCTAAGGAGATGAAATGACTCACCCAAAGCACTTATTAAGGAAAATTTTCGTGCCGTGCCTGCTCGCGTTCGCCATTTTACCCCTGACCGCCTTCGCCGATAACCCGCACACGCGCCCCTACGGCGACGTGCAAATGCTCGCCCCGTTCCCTGTGCCGCCCGGTTCGCCCGAAGGCATCGCCGTCAAAGGCAACAAGGCTTACGTCTCCGGCCCCGCGCGCTTCGGCACGGCAGGACAGCCGCCCTCAATCGTCGTCGTTTACGACACGCGCACGGGCGAACAACTTGAAACCATCCAGATACAGGGCGAAGACACGAGCCAGGAGCACGCCAACTCCTGCGTCGCCTTCGACGGCGAAGGCCGTCTCTACGTCGTCAACACACAACTCGGCATCGTCCGCATAGACCTCGGCAGCGGCGTGCAGACCGTTTACGCGCCGCCCGTGCCGAACCTGCCGCCCTTCGAGTTGCCGCCGCTCCCGAACGATCTCGCCTTCGACCCTGCGGGCAATCTCTATCTCACCGATTCGCTGCAAGCGACCATCTGGCGCATCCCGCCGGGCGGCGGCGCGCCGCAAATCTGGTTTCAGGACGCCAGCCTCGCCACGCCCTTCGGCCCCAACGGCATCCGCATCAATCCCGACCGCACGAAAGTTTACTTTGTCGTCACCGCCGAAGGCGCAAACGAGTCCGGTTTCACCGGGGGCAGAATCTACACGTTGCCGCTCGTGGACGCGCCGACCGCGTCACAGTTGGAAGTCTTTCACCAGTACAACGGCGACGGGCCGGACGGCATCGCCTTCGGCAATTCGGGCAAACTCTACGTGATGCTGGCCTCGGCGGGTTTTTCGGGCGTCTCTGTTCTCAACCCGGCGGGCACGGAGGTCGCGCGTTTCGGCAACGCCCCCGGCGATCTCATCTCGCCTTTCAACTCACCGGCCAACGGCGCTTTCGACAAGCACGGCTCGCTGCTCGTGACGAATCACACTTTCCTGTTTCCCGGCAACGAGGGCGTGCTCAGCGTGTTTGTTAACGACAAGGAATCGCCGCTCGTGAAACCATAGCTTTCCTGAAACGCCGGGAGAGTTTTATGCTGTGAGCAGGCGCAGCCATTCGTTGCAACGCGCGCCGCCTGCTCGATGAAGAAACTCGAATTACAACGGACACCGACAGACGCCGGGACGAGACGACCTTTGAGTCGCTTCGCCCGGCGTTTGTCGCAGGCGTGGCGGCAACTCGCGCTGTCCCCGAACGAGCGCGTCGTCGTCGCAGTGTCGGGCGGGGCGGATTCGACCGCGCTCCTGCTGGCCTTTGACGAGTTGAACGAGGCGGGGCGGCTGGCTCTGACGCTCAGGGTCGCCCATCTGGATCACGAATTGCGCGGAGAGGCGGGCGCAGGCGACGCGCGCTTCGTGGAAGAGTTGGCGCGTGCGTTGGGTTATGAGTACACAATCGGGCGCGCGGCGGTCGGGCGGCGGGCGCGTGCGAGACGCGACAATCTGGAGCAGGCGGCGCGGCGCGAGCGCTACGAGTTTTTAGGGAGGGTGGCGCGTGATTGCGAAGCGCGCGCCGTCGCCGTAGCGCACACGGTCGAGGATCAGGCGGAGACGTTGTTGCTGGCGTTGCTGCGCGGGAGCGGCGCGCGCGGGCTTGGCGCGATGCGCGATTGTCGCCCGTTCGACGGACAGGGCGACGGGTTGCTGCTCGTGCGCCCGCTGCTCGGTTGGGCGCGGCGCGCGGAGACGTTGGGGTATTGCGCGGCGCGCGGCATCAGTGTGCGCCATGACGAGATGAACGAGGACGAGCGTTTTGCGCGCGTGCGCGTGCGGCGGCAGTTGTTGCCGTTGTTGGAGACGTTCAACCCGCGCGCCGTCGAGACGCTGGCGCGCACCGCCGGATTGCTGCGCGCAAAGGCGGACACGCTGGAACAACTGGGCGAGAAATTATTGGCCGAAGCCAGCCGCGAAGGCTTGTCGAAAGCGGAGGCAAAGCGCGCGGAAAATGCGGCGAGAGAAAGTCGTGCGGCGGATGAAGACGACGCGTTTGAAGATGCTCCGCCGCTCAGCGTCGAAGTGTTGCGCGGGGCTGACGCGTCGGTGCTGAATTACGCCTTGCGCGGCTGGCTCAAGTCGGGGCGCGGAAACCTGCGCCGGATCGAGGCGACGCATATCGAAGCGGTCGCCGGATTGCTGGAAGGCGTGCGCGGCGGGCGCGTGGCGGAGTTGCCGGGCGGGGCGAGCGTCGTGCGTCGGCGCGGGCTGTTGTTGTTGTTTCGCGCGGGGAAGACAGGTGCGGGAAAGAGTTGAAAAAGGGCGGGTGGAGATTTAGAATCAAAAGTGTCACACATGGCCGCTCAGTTTTCGCGAGCGGTCTTTAGTTTTTAGAGGGCGAACTTTTTCGAGGCGCAGAAACAGATGGCAGAAGGCATCGTTGAACTTTACAGCGCGGCGCAGATTGCGGAGCGCGTCGAGACGCTCGCGGGCGAAATTTCGCGCGCTTACGCGGGGCGCGAGTTGACCGTGCTCGGCGTCGTCGAGGACGGCTTCATGTTTCTCGCCGATTTGCTGCGCCAACTCGACGTGCCGCTGCGCGTGGCCTTCGTCCGCTACGACCACCGCTCGCTTGGCGGCGTGCAGGATTTGAATTTCAGCACGCCGCTCGACCTCGCGCGCCGCGACGTGCTGCTCGTCGAAGGCGTGATGGAGACGGGCGTGACGCAGGAGTACCTGATCAAGCAACTCGAATCGCGCGGGGCGGATTCGGTCAAACTCTGCGTGCTCGTTGACAAGGTTGACCGCCACCGCGTCGAATTGACGCCGGATTGGCGCGCGTTCGAGACGCGCGAGAACTACGTTTTCGGGTACGGTCTGGGGATGAACGAGCGTTGGCGGAATTTGCCCTATCTGGCACGACCCGCCTGAGCCGGGTTTTGTCACGAAAGCGCAATAGTTTCAGCACGGGCTGGCGAGGTCTGCGGGCGCAACGCGCCGCGCATCGAGGGCATCTTAAAAGGGCATTAACAAAGCCGGACTCCCGACGCGCCAGCGAGCGCGTTTTCGTTCCCGGCGACAGAGGCACGAGCGGGGGAGCGCGCGGAAGCGACAACAGACGCCGTTATGAGTTATGATCGGCGTCGGAGGCAATACGGAATTGAGTTCAACAGCCAGACAAATAATTTTTTGGGTGCTCATTCTTTTGGGCGCGGTGCTGCTTTACAAGGCTTTCTCCGGCAATCAGGGCGGGCCGACGAAGATTGACCTGAGCACGCTGAAGTCCAAAATCAACAAGCATGAGATCAACAATCTGACCATCAAGCAGAGCGAGGCACTGGCGACCGACTCGAAGGGCGGGCAACTGCGCGCCGACCTGTCGAACCCGGAGCAGCAAAGCAGCCTGATGGACGCGGCGACCAAACTCGACGAGAACGGCAACCCTTACGTTGCGAAGGTGGAAGACCTGTCGAGCGGCAACAGCATGCTCTGGGGCTTGCTCCTGACGTGGGCGCCGATCCTGCTCTTCATGGGCATCTGGATTTTCATGCTCCGGCAGATGCAGGCGGGCGGCAACAAGGCGCTCTCGTTCGGCAAGTCGCGCGCAAAGTTGCTGAACAACCAGCAGAAGCGCGTCACGTTCAAGGACGTGGCGGGCGTCGAAGAGGCGAAAGAGGAGTTGCAGGAGATCATCGAATTCCTCAAAGAGCCGCAGAAGTTTCAAAAACTGGGCGGGCGCATCCCGAAGGGCGTCCTGATGATGGGGCCGCCGGGAACGGGTAAAACCCTCCTTGCGCGCGCCGTTGCGGGCGAGGCCAACGTACCGTTCTTCTCGATTTCGGGTTCGGACTTCGTCGAGATGTTCGTCGGCGTCGGCGCGAGCCGTGTGCGCGACCTGTTCGAGCAGGGCAAGAAGAACGCGCCGTGCATTATCTTTATTGACGAGATCGACGCCGTAGGTCGGCACAGGGGCGCAGGCTTGGGCGGCGGCCACGACGAGCGCGAACAGACCTTGAACCAGTTGCTCGTCGAGATGGACGGGTTTGAGTCGAACGACGGCGTGATCCTGATGGCTTCGACCAATCGCCCGGACGTGCTCGATCCCGCGTTGCTTCGACCCGGACGGTTCGACCGCCGCGTCGTCGTCTCGCGCCCGGACGTGCGCGGGCGCGAAGGCATTCTCAAAGTTCACACGCGCAAGATTCCGCTCGGCGAAGACGTGGACATCTCCATCCTCGCGCGCGGCACACCCGGCTTCACGGGCGCAGACCTCGCGAACCTCGTCAACGAGGCCGCGCTGAACGCGGCGCGCTACAACAAGAAGATCGTCATGCAGAACGACTTCGAGTTGGCGAAGGACAAGGTGCTGATGGGCGCGGAGCGCAAAAGCATGGTCATCTCCAACGAGGAGAAGCGCATCACGGCCTATCACGAAGCGGGACACACGCTCGTCGGCCTCAAAGTGCCGAACGCAGACCCCGTGCACAAGGTCACGATCATACCGCGCGGCATGGCTCTCGGTCTCACGCAGCAGTTGCCCGAAGGCGACCGCTACAGCGCGACGCGCGAGTACCTGCTCGGCCAGATCGCGATCATGATGGGCGGGCGGCTGGCGGAAGAGATTTTCCTGAACGACATCACGACGGGCGCGTCGAACGACATCGAGCGCGCGACGGAACTCGCCCGCGCTATGGTCTGCGAGTACGGCATGTCCGACCTCGGCCCGCTGACCTATGGCAAGAAAGAGGAGCAGATTTTCCTCGGTCGCGAGATTTCGCAGCACCGCGACTTCTCAGAAGACACGGCGATCAAGATCGATCAGGAAGTGAGAAAGATCGTCTCCGACCAGTATGAGCGGGCGCGCAACATCATCACCGAAAACCGCGAAATCATGATCCGGCTTTCGGAGACGCTGCTCGAACGCGAATCGCTCGACGGGGTGCAGATTCGTCGCATCGTGGCGGGGCTCCCGCTCGACGAAGAGCCGCCCGCGTCGAAAGACGACGAGGAACGCCCGCAACTGAAAGAGCCTTCGTCGAAACCGCTCAAGCCGATCCTGCCGCCCATCACCGGCCCGGCCACGGCGTAAGCGCGGCGAGAGTCAAAACCGATAAAGGGAAGGGGATCAAACCTCTTCCCTTTTTCTATGCCGCGCCGCTTCCGGTTCGCCCTTGAGAGAGGGACGCGCCCGCCGTAAAATTTCTCGATGACACGACTCCGCGAATGGAAACTCGCCCGCCGCACGCTCGCGCTCGGCGGGCGCACGCTCGTCATGGGCGTCTTGAACGTGACGCCCGATAGCTTCAGCGATGGTGGCCAATTCTTCGCACTCGAACGCGCCGCCGCGCACGCCGGGGAGATGGCCTCTGATGGCGCGGACATCATAGACATCGGCGGCGAATCAACCCGTCCGGGCGGAGCGCACGTCTCGACGGCGGAGGAGTTGCGGCGCATCGTGCCAGTCGTCGAACACCTGCGCGTGCAACTTCCGCGCGCCGTCATCTCCGTTGACACGACGAAGGCGGAAGTGGCGCGCCGCGCGCTCGACGCCGGGGCTGACATCATCAACGACATCTCCGCGCTCCGTTTTGACGAGCGCGTCGCCGACGAAGCCGCGCGCGCGGGCGCGGGACTCGTGCTCATGCACTCGCGCGGCACGCCCGCAACGCTCCACACGCTGCCGCCCGTCGCGGACATTCTGCCGGAAGTGACAGAGAGCCTGCGCCGCAGCATCGCGGCAGCCGAAGGGCGCGGCGTCGCACGCGCGCAGATTGTGATTGACCCCGGCATCGGCTTCGGCAAGAGCCAGCAGCAGAACCTTGAGTTGCTCGCCAAACTCGACGCGCTGGCGGCGGAGTTCGCAGACTTTCCGCTGCTCGTCGGCACGTCGCGCAAGTCCTTCATCGGGCGGCTGCTCGACGATGCGCCCCCCCAACGACGCCTGCACGGCACGATGGCCTCTGTGACGGCGGCGATCCTGCACGGCGCGGACATCATCCGCGTCCACGACGTGCGCGCCGCCGTCGAGACCGCCCGCATCGCGGATGCGATAAAAGCTGTAAATCGTGAATCGTAAATCGTGAA